>JACPOH010000359.1 GCA_016185075.1 Aquabacterium sp.
TATGACGTGGCCATCATCGGCGACTACAACATCGGTGGCGATGCCTGGTCCAGCCGCATCCTCCTGGAGGAAATGGGTCTGCGCGTGATCGCGCAATGGTCGGGTGACGGCACGATTGCCGAGCTGGAAAACACGCCCAAGGCCAAGCTCAATGTGCTGCACTGCTACCGCTCGATGAACTACATCAGCCGGCACATGGAAGAGAAGTACGGTATTCCATGGGTTGAGTACAACTTCTTCGGCCCCACGATGATCGAGAAGTCGCTGCGCGAGATCGCTTCGCACTTCGATGACACCATCAAGGCCAAGGCTGAAGAGGTCATCGCCAAGTACAAGCCGCTGATGCAAGCCGTCATCGACAAGTACAAGCCCCGCCTGGAAGGCAAGAAGGTCATGTTGTATGTGGGCGGTCTGCGCCCCCGCCACGTGATCGGTGCCTACGAAGACCTGGGCATGGAAGTGGTCGGCACGGGCTACGAGTTCGGCCACAACGACGACTACCAGCGCACCACGCACTACATCAAGGATTCCACCTTGATCTATGACGACGTGACCGGCTACGAGTTCGAGAAGTTCGTCGAGAAGATCAAGCCCGATCTGATCGGCTCGGGCATCAAGGAAAAGTACGTCTTCCAGAAGATGGGCGTGCCCTTCCGCCAGATGCACAGCTGGGACTACTCCGGCCCTTATCACGGCTATGACGGCTTCGCCATCTTCGCCCGTGACATGGACATGGCCATCAGCAGCCCGATCTGGGGTCTGACCAAAGCGCCCTGGAAGAACTGAGCAAGAACTGAACTGCAACGCACTGGAGAAGCACCATGCCGCAAAGCGTCGACAAGATCCTCGATCACGAACACCTGTTCCGTGAGCCGGAATACCAAACCATGCTTGAAGGCAAGAAGGCCTTCGAGTTCAACCACGCCGACGAGAAAATCAAGCAGATCGTCGAGTGGACCAAGACCGAAGACTACAAAGAGAAGAACTTCAAGCGTGACTCTCTGGTGGTCAACCCAGCCAAGGCCTGCCAGCCGCTGGGTGCCGTGTTCGTGGCCAATGGCTTTGCCAGGACCATGAGCTTCGTGCACGGATCGCAAGGTTGCGTGGCCTACTACCGTTCGCACTTCTCGCGTCACTTCAAGGAGCCGACATCGTGCGTGTCGTCCTCGATGACGGAAGACGCCGCCGTGTTCGGTGGCCTCAACAACATGATCGATGGCCTGGCCAACACCTACAACCTGTACAAGCCCGACATGATCGCCGTGTCGACCACGTGCATGGCCGAGGTGATTGGTGATGACCTGAATGCCTTCATCAAGACCTCGAAGGAGAAGGGCAGCGTGCCGGCCGACTTCGACGTGCCGTTCGCCCACACACCCGCCTTCGTGGGCAGCCATGTGACCGGTTATGACAATGCCTTGCTGGGGGTGCTGCAACACTTCTGGGATGGCAAGTCGGGCACCGCACCGGCGCTGACCCGCGTGCCCAACGAGTCGATCAACTTCATCGGTGGCTTCGACGGTTTCGTCGTGGGCAACATGAAGGAAATCAAGCGCATCTTCGAACTCTTTGGTGCGGACTACACCGTGCTGTGCGATCCGTCTGAAGTGTGGGCCACACCCACCGATGGCGAATTCCGCATGTACGAAGGTGGCACCACCAAGGCCGAGGTCGAACGTGCCCTGAACGCCAAGGCCACCATCGTCTTCCAGGAGTTCTGCTGCGAGAAGACCATCAAGTACCTCAAGGAAAAGGGCCAGGAAGTCATCGCGCTGAACAGCCCGATTGGCGTGGCGGGTACCGACGCCTTCGTGATGGCCTTGTCCCGCCTGACCGGCAAGCCCGTGCCGGCTGTGCTGGAGAAGGAGCGCGGCCTGTTGGTGGACGCCATGGCCGACAGCCAGGCCCACCTGCACGGCAAGCGCTACGCCTTGTACGGCGACCCTGACCAGATGCTGGGCCTGACCCAGTTCCTGCTGGAGCTGGGCGCAGAGCCGGCGCACGTGCTGGCCACCAATGGTGACGACAAATGGGCCGAGAAGGTTCAGGCCCTGTTTGATGCCTCGCCCTATGGCAAGGCCTGCAAGGCCTACCCCAAGCGCGACCTGTGGCACATGCGTTCGCTGCTGCACACCGAGCCGGTGGACTTCCTGATCGGCAACACCTATGGCAAGTACCTGGAGCGTGACACGGGTGCCCCGCTGATTCGCCTGGTGTTCCCCATCTTCGATCGCCATCACTACCACCGTCTGCCCACATGGGGTTATGAGGGGGCGCAACGCGTGCTGGTCAACCTGCTGGACGAGTACTTCGAAACGCTGGATGCCAACACCATCGTGCCGGGCAAGACCGACTATT
The DNA here is from genome assembly GCA_016185075.1 of Aquabacterium sp. Taxonomy (GTDB): domain Bacteria; phylum Pseudomonadota; class Gammaproteobacteria; order Burkholderiales; family Burkholderiaceae_C; genus Aquabacterium. The sequence continues at coordinate 2,359 of JACPOH010000359.1, forward strand.
CCTACGACATCATCCGTTGAAGTAGCGGCATCTGCCTGCTGCGCGGGCCGATCTGACGCCTGTGTTGCTCGCCCTACCGGATTAGGGCTACGCTACTCGACGCCACCTCGGCCCGCTCGCGACGGCATCTGCCGCCACTTCAAGGCTGTTTGTTGAGATTTGATGCTTGTTTGATGTGAGGTAGGGACATGAGCACGTATGTCAAGACGACGCAGGACGGCCGCAAGGTGGAAGTGATCGATGGGTGGTTGTGCCTGGCTGGTGTGCGCGAGACGGACACGCTGGTGCCCTTGATCGAGCACCCCAATCGCCAGGCGATTTCCAAGGCGGTGCCGGGTGCAACGCACATGGGAGGGCGCATCCCTCTGCGGCATGACGAGGCGGCGATTGCGCAAGGTGCGATGGATGTGGCCAAGCGGGACTTTGCCAATGATCCGGTGGCCATCGCCGAGCGCTTTCGCAAGGTGGTGTGGGCCAAGGCCCAGTTCGAAGGCGTGGAGTAGCGGGTTCAAGCTTGGCCAGGCAGGAGCAGCTCATGATCTTTGTGCTTGAAGTTCCTCACGTCGGAGAGCCCCGTGCGTGGTTCGCCTTTCACGGCGAAGACCTGTTGAGCAAGGTCGCGCTGGATGACCCGCTCCAACCCTGGGAAATCTACGATACCGCCACGGCACGCGAGTTGTTGTCGATGGTGGGGGTGCAGCCTGATGCGCCTCAAGCGCGTGATGCCTTTCCTGGCATTTTCCGGCTGGCCGATGAGTACGGCCTGGATACCACGCTGTATCGCGCTGACCATGCGCTGGAACGTGGCTGCTATCAGCCTGAAGCGATCCCTGTTGAAGCGGCTTGTGAGGCGGCACTCCAGCGCCGTGTGTCCGCAGACCCGGCGCAAGCTCCTTTGAGGGGTCTGCGTGTGTACTGGTCGGAGCCTCAGGCCGTGCTGGCCACCGAGGCCAAGGACGACCCCTTGTTTACCTCGCCAGGCGGATGGCGATCCTTGCACGCCCTGCGAGAGCAACTGCTGGCGCTTGACGTGCTGGCCGAGAACTGACGAGGTTCAGCCATGTCGGCTCAAGCGCTGAACTCGCTGGCCTTCTTCCAGCAATTGCAGGCCCACTTCAGCCTGATCTGGTCGGGCTTGCGATATCGACCTGAATTGCTGGACACCCTGTTGATGCGGGCCTGGCAGAGCTTCGATGCGAACGTGGCCAGCCAGTGCGAGGGCTTGCCTGCGCTGGATTGCCACAAGGGCTGCGCGACCTGCTGCACCTTGCGCGTCACCGCCACGGCTCCGGAGGTATTCATGCTGGCGCGTTTCATCCGGGCTGTGACGCCGGGCCTGATGAAACATGGTGTGGACCTGCGCGCGCAGATCGCGCGAGCCAATGACGTGACCTGTGGGGTGGGCGAGGCCGATCGGGTAGCCGCACGGCAGCGTTGTCCTTTCATTGCGCAGGGCGTGTGCGTGGTGTACCAGGTGCGCCCGCTGGCCTGCCGTGGGCTGGCTTCATATGACCGCAAGGCCTGTGCGCAGGCGGCGTCCGGCCTGGTGGATGAGATCCCGTATTCAGAGCCCCACATGCGCTTGCGCAGCCTGGTGCAGAACGCCTTGCAGTCGGCTTTGCGCGATGCCGGCGTGGCCTGGGGCAACCACGAGCTCAACCAGGCGCTGTTGATGGCGCTGGACGATGACACCCTGGAAGCGCGCTGGCTGGCTGGTGAGGACGTGCTGCGCGCTGCCCAGGTGGAGGAAGTGCCCGAACAGGAGATGGCGCACACCTTCGATCTGCTCAAACGGGCCGTGATGTGAGCGCCCCAGGCATTGACAGCTTCCCGACACAGCCTGTCGAGTTTGTTGTTTCAAAGAGGTGGATGTCGGGGCATTCAGCGGTGGCTCCCAGGCAAACATGGCTGGCACCGTTTGTGCAATGACATCGTCAATCCCACAAGGAGCCCAGCATGTCCGTCTCGCTCAAGCAGAAGATCGCCGAAGTGTTCGACGAGCCCGGTTGCGACAAGAACCAGGGCAAGAGCGAGAAAGAGCGCAAGAAGGGTTGCACCAAGCAGCTCTCGCCCGGTGCCGCCGCCGGTGGTTGCGCCTTTGATGGTGCCAAGATCGCATTGCAGCCCATCGTGGACGTGGCCCATCTGGTTCATGGCCCGATTGCCTGCGAGGGCAACAGCTGGGACAACCGCCACAGCTATTCATCGGGCTCACAGCTCTACCGCACGGGCTTCACCACCGACATCAACGAGCTGGACGTGATCTATGGCGGCGAGAAGCGCCTGTTCAAGTCCGTGCGCGAGATCATCGAGAAGTACAACCCGCCGGCGGTCTTCGTCTACCAGACCTGTGTCACGGCCTTGATCGGCGATGACATCGAAGCCGTCTGCAAGAAGGCCTCCGAGAAGTTCGGCAAGCCGGTGATCCCGGTCAACAGCCCGGGCTTTGCGGGCCCCAAGAACCTGGGCAACAAGCTGGGCGGCGAGTCCGTCCTGGACTACGTCATCGGTACCGAAGAGCCCGAGTTCACCACGCCGTATGACATCAACATCATCGGCGAGTACAACCTGTCGGGCGAACTCTGGCAGATCAAGCCGCTGCTCGACGCGCTGGGCGTGCGCATCCTGTCATGCATCTCGGGTGATGGCCGCTACCACGAGGTGGCCAGCAGCCATCGTGCCAAGGTCAACATGATGGTGTGCTCCAAATCGATGATCAACATCGCCACGCGCATGCAGCAGAAGTGGGGCATCCCGTACTTCGAGGGCTCGTTCTACGGCATTGGCGACATGAGCGACACGCTGCGCCAGATCGCGCGCCTGCTGGTGCAGACGGGGGCGGGCGCCGACCTGATCGACCGCACCGAACGCTTGATCGAAGTCGAAGAGGCGCGTGCCTGGAAGCGGCTGGAGAAGTACAAGGCGCGCCTCAAAGGCAAGCGTGTACTGCTGATCACCGGGGGCGTGAAGAGCTGGTCCGTGGTGTCGGCCCTGCAGGAAGTGGGCATGGAGATCGTGGGCACCTCGGTCAAGAAGTCCACCAAGGAGGACAAGGCAAAGATCAAGGAGATCATGGGGGACGATGCCCACATGATCGACGACATGACGCCGCGCGAGATGTACAACATGCTGCGCGATGCCCGGGCCGACATCATGTTGTCGGGCGGCCGCTCGCAGTTCATCGCGCTCAAGGCGCGCATGCCCTGGCTGGACATCAACCAGGAGCGCTACCACCCGTACGCTGGCTACGAAGGCATGGTCGAGCTGGTGGAAGAGATCGACAAGGCGCTCTACAACCCCGTGTGGCAGCAGGTGCGCATCCCTGCGCCCTGGGACGAGGTCGACGCGGGCATGCTGGCTGCCGAGCCCTTTGTGCCACTGGCCAAGGCTGAAGGGCAGGGTCATCAACATGCGCATGCCTGAGGGGACGTGACCATGGCCAAGACGCTCGAGTCCAAGAAAGCCTGTGCGGTCAACCCGCTCAAGATGAGCCAGCCGCTGGGCGCCAGCTATGCCTTCATGGGGCTGGATAGCTGCATGCCGGTGATGCACGGCTCGCAAGGCTGCACATCTTTTGGTCTGGTGCTGCTGGTGCGCCATTTCAAGGAGGCCATTCCGCTGCAAACCACGGCCATGAACGAGGTCACCACCATCCTGGGTGGTTACGACAACATCGAAACGGCGCTGCTCAACATCAAGAAACGCGCCGCACCGCGGATCATCGCCATCTGCTCGACCGGCTTGACGGAGACCAAGGGGGATGACGTCGAGGGCTACCTCAACATGGTCCGCAAGCGCAAGCCTGAGCTGGACGACACGGCCATCATTTACATCTCGACGCCGGACTATGTCGGCGCCTTCGAGGATGGCTGGCGCCACGCCGTGACGGGCCTCGTCAAGCAGATCGTGCCGGACACCTCGGCGACACCCCAGGTGGGGCAGGCAGCGGGTCAGGTCAACCTGCTGCCAGGTTGCCACCTCACGCCAGGTGATCTGGAAGAAATCAAGCAGATGCTCGATGACTTCGGCCTGAGCGCCATCACCTTGCCGGATGTTTCCGGCTCGTTGGATGGGCACATTCCGCCGGACTGGCGTGGCACCACGCTGGGCGGCACGAAGCATGACGACATCTTGCGCATGGGAGAGTCCATCGCCACGCTGGCCATTGGCCAGCAGATGCAGGACGCTGCCGAGGCCTTGCAGCAGCGCACAGGCGTGCCGTACGAGTTGTTCGATCGGCTGACCGGGCTGGCCTGCAATGACCGTTTCCTGATGACGCTGTCCAGGCTGAGCGGCCAGCCGGTGCCACAGAAGCACCGTCGCCAGCGCAGCCAGTTGCTGGACGCCATGCTGGATGGCCATTTTTACCTGGGTCACAAGAAGGTGGCGATTGGCGCAGAGCCCGACCTCTTGTTCGCTGCAGGCAGCCTGCTGCACGAAATGGGCGCCGAACTGCACACCTGCGTGACCACCACGCACTCGCCTGTGCTCGACAAGCTGCCAGCGGAGACCGCACTGATCGGCGACCTGGAAGACCTGGAGAAGGGCGCTGCCGCGTGCGATTTCATGATGACGCATTCGCATGGCCGGCAGGCGGCCGAGCGACTGGACAAGCCATTCTTCCGGCTGGGATTTCCCATCTTCGATCGCATCGGCAATGCGCACCGCCTGATGGTAGGTTACCGCGGCACGCGCCAGTTCATCTTCGATGTGGCGAATCTGATGATGGCCCACATCCCTCACGCCGTGCCGGATACCTGGCCCTTGCCTGACGCAGCCCGGCGCGTGGCCATGCCTGTACAGGCTGTCGCCGAGTTGCCCTGGCCAGCCGGGGCACAGCGGGGCAATGCTCAATCCGAACCCAGGACCACTGATGGAGTCACCCCATGAAAGTCGCATTCAGTACGCAGGACAAGCAGCGCGTTGACGCGCATTTCGGTTGGGCCAAGAACATCTCGGTCTACGACGTCACGCCAGATGGCTACAGCTTCATCGAGAACTTCGAGTTCGGCGGCAAGCTGGAAGAGGACGGTGACGAGGACAAGCTCGCCCCCAAGCTGGAGGCCATCAAGGACTGCGCCATCCTGTACGTGGCCGCCATTGGTGGCTCGGCCGCAGCCCGCGTGGTGGCCGTGAAGATCCACCCGATCAAGGTACCCCAGCCCGAACCGATTCTGGACATCCTGGAAAAACTGCAGGAGGTGCTCAAGGGCACCCCGCCTCCCTGGCTGCGCAAGGCTCTCCAAAAGGGTACGGTAGCGGCCGCCACCCAATTTGATGAAGACGAAGACGAGGTCAAACATGGCTGATACCGCCACGCTCGAAGCCCCCGCGGCCCCCACCGACGAAGAACTCATGGCCACGCCGTTTGTGCGTGAGCTGATCAAGGTGCTGCGCGCACAAGACACCCATGGCACCTGGGAAGGCAAGTCCGACCTGAAGTTGCTGGGGCCCTACATCCTCACGGCCGAGCAACGCCGCGAGATTCCCATCATCGGCGACCCGGACCCTGAAATCCTGTGGCGCATGGAGTTGTTCTACAACGCGGTGGCTGTGGCCATCGAGCGCGAAACCGGCAACATGGTCACACCCATGATGAAGATGAGCCATGAAGGCTTCGGTCGCATGATCTTGCTGGCTGGCCGCCTCATCGTGGTCAACAAGCAGCTGCGTGATGTGCATCGCTTTGGCTTCCCTTCTTTGGCGAAGCTGGCGGACGCGGGGGCCAAGTTCTTCAACGAAGGTGTCAGCATGATCCGCGACTACCCGCAAGTTGCCAACTATGGCGCTTGAACGCGCAGGAGAGCTCCACATGGACGCCGATGAATTGAAAGCGCGGATCAAGAAATTGAACGCCCAGGCCACCCAGGCCAAGATGGACCTGCACGACCTGTCTGAAGAGCTGCCGACCAACTGGGAGAAGATCCTGGAGATTGCGCAGCGTTGCCACGATGCCCACGCCGCCCTGACCGAGGCGCGCAAGGCGGCCGCCGCAGCCGCATGAGGTTGATGCCATGAGCCACTTTTCCATCACCATGCCCAGCGGCGAAAGCTGGGAGCCCAAGTTTGTCCAGAACATCAACGAAGAAACGTGCATTGGTTGCGGGCGCTGCTTCAAGGTCTGCCCGCGCGGTGTGCTGGAACTGGTGGGCCTCAATGACGAAGGCGAGCGTGTTCACATCTCGGACGAGGACGATGAGGACGAAGAGTACGAAAAGAAGGTCATGACCATCGCCCATCAGGAGATGTGCATCGGTTGCACTGCCTGCGCCAAGATCTGCCCCAAGAAGTGCTACACGCACGCACCCGCCACGGTCTGATTGGCAGGCCGTTTGCGTTATAAAGCAGTGCATGCGACCGACACCACGCCCTGACCGCCGCGAGCGGCCCTTCAAGGATGACCTGCCCAGGCGCGTGGGTGTGAACGCTCTGTTGCTGGGTGCGATGGCGTTGTGCGTCGGTACCGCCTTGGCCGACGAGGTGCAGGTGGCCGTGGCCGCCAATTTCGCCGGGCCCTTCCAGAAGATCGCGGTGGGGTTCGCGGCCGATACCGGTCACAAGGCCGTGTCCATCACCGGTTCCACCGGCAAGTTCTACACGCAGATCAAGGAAGGAGCCCCTTTCGAGGTGCTGCTGGCCGCCGACGACGAGACCCCCAGGAAGCTGGAAGACGAAGGCCTGGCGGTGAAAGGGCAGCGCTTCACGTATGCCAAGGGCAAGCTGGTGCTGTGGAGCAGCAAGGCCGGCGTGGTGGACGACAAGGGCGAGGTGCTTCGCAAGGGTGGCTTTGCTCGCCTGGCCTTGGCCAATCCCAAGCTGGCCCCCTACGGTGCAGCAGGCGTCGAGGCCCTGAAGGCCATGGGTCTGTACGACGTCGTGGCGCCCAAAATCGTCCAGGGTGACAACATCGCGCAGGCCTACCAGTTCGTGTCCACCGGCAATGCCGATGTGGGGTTTGTCGCGCTGTCGCAGGTTGCCCAACCCGACAAACCGGCGGTGGGTTCCTGGTGGGTGGTGCCTGCCAAGCTCTACGCCCCCATCCTGCAGGATGCCGCCTTGCTCAAGAAGGGCGAAGGCAACGCGGCCGCGGTGGTCTTGTTGAAGTACCTCAAGGGTGAGAAGGCCAAGGCCATCATCCAGTCTTATGGGTATGAGCTTTGATGTGGCTGGATGCCGATGACCTGCAAGCACTGAAGCTGACGGCTCAACTGGCTTCTTTGACGACGGTTTTGCTGCTGTTGTTGGGCACGCCCATCGCCTGGTGGCTGGCCCGCACACGCTCACGCCTGAAAGGTGCCGTGGCGGCAGTGGTCGCCTTGCCGCTGGTGCTGCCGCCCACCGTGATCGGCTTCTACCTCTTGATGCTGATGGGCCCGCATGGCCCGGTGGGCGCTTTCACCCAGGCCGTGGGCTGGGGCTTGTTGCCCTTTACCTTCTGGGGCCTGGTGGCGGGTTCGGTGCTGCATTCCTTTCCGTTTGTGGTGCAGCCTTTGCAACAGGCTTTTGAAGCCATCGGGCCCCGACCCTTGGAGGTGGCGGCCACGCTGCGCGCCTCGCCATGGGATCGCTTTCTGACCGTGGCCCTGCCTTTGGCGCGGCCCGGGTTCCTCACCGCCGCGGTGCTGGGCTTTGCGCATGCGGTCGGTGAGTTCGGCGTGGTGCTGATGATCGGCGGCAACATCCCTGGTGCCACGCGTGTACTGTCAGTGGCGTTGTATGGGCATGTGGAGGCCATGGACTACGGCAAGGCTCATGTGCTGGCAGCCGGCATGGTGGGCTTTGGCTTTGCCGTGATGCTGCTGCTGTACCTGCTCAATGGCCGTGCAGGCGCCATGCCGGGGCAGCCGGAGGGCAGGGCATGAGCGAGATCCAGGCAGACCTCCAGCTCGCCTATCCGGGCTTTGCACTGGACGTGTCCCTGCGTTTGCCCGGCAAGGGGGTGAGCGTGTTGCTGGGCCCGTCCGGCTGTGGCAAGACCACCGTGCTGCGGGCGCTGGCCGGGCTGGAGCGTGCACAAGGGCGCGTCGCGCTCAACGGCGAAGTCTGGCAGGATCCATCCGGCCGCTTCGTGCCGACTCACCGACGTGCGATCGGCTATGTGTTTCAGGAGGCCAGCCTGTTCCCGCACCTCGATGTGCAGGCCAACCTGGACTATGGGCGCCGCCGCGTACCGCGCGATCAACAGCGCATGGGCCTGGACGAGGCCGTGGGGCTGCTGGGCATTGGGCACCTGCTCAAGCGTCGCCCGCAAGGCCTGTCGGGTGGCGAGCGCCAGCGCGTCGCCATTGCGCGGGCCTTGTTGACCAGCCCGGATCTGTTGTTGATGGACGAGCCCTTGTCCGCGCTGGACCCGGCGCGCAAGGCCGAGGTGCTGCCCTATCTGGAGCGGCTCAACAGCCGTGCCGGCCTCCCCATCGTGTACGTCACCCATGCGCTGGACGAAGCGGCTCGCCTGGCCGACCACCTGGTCTTGATGGAGGGCGGGCGCGTGCGGGGCAGTGGGCCGGCCGTGGACATGTTCGCGAGGCTGGATACCCCCATGAGCGCCTGGGATGACGCTGCGGCCGTATTGCCAGGCTGCGTCGAAGCGCATGAACCCCAGTTCGGCCTGAGCCGGCTGCGGGTGGGTGAGCACGCCTTCTGGGTTGGGCTGAGCACCGCGCCAGTGGGGCAGATGGTCAAGGCCCGCGTGCTGGCTCGCGATGTGAGCGTGAGCTTGAGCGCCGCCAAGGACAGCAGCATCCTCAACATCCTGCCTGCTCGCATCGACGAGATCAGGCCCGATGGGGGCGGCAGTGTGACTCTGAGACTGTGCCTGGCGCCGGGTGCCAGCTTGCTGGCTCGCTTGACACGTCGTTCATGCGAGCAGCTTCAGCTGTGCGTGGGCATGGCGGTGTTCGCCCAGGTCAAGGGCGCGGCCTTGCTGGATGCTTGACCGTGCCTGCCTCAGGCGCTCGCTGCTTCACGCCGAAACCGCAACATTCGACCACGATAGGCAGCCCCGCTCGCCAGGCTGTGGCTCAGGTCGATTTCTTCCAAGGCAAAGCCTTCTCTGGCCATGTGCTTGCTGAAGCCAGAGCGGTTGCCGCGGTTGGGGTCGACGATGAGGACCTCGGCGCAAGGGTGCGCATGTCGCGCGATGAATCCGGACAATTGGCCGGCCTCGTCCCGTTCGTACAGCACATCGCTGCCGATGATCAGGTCGAAGCGGCCTTGCACGATGGGGTGACGGTTGTGCACCAGGGCTCCGGGCGCATCGGCCCAGTTGCCGTGCCGGTATGTCAACGGGGGCAGGTCATTGAGGCCGGTGTTTTCGATCAGGAAGCTGGAGGCCAGCGGGTGGCAGTCCGATGCGGTGATGTCCATGCCACGGCGGTGCGACACGAGGCTGGCCAGGGCCAGCCCGCAGCCCACCTCCAGAACGCGTTCGTTGGGCACAAGCGGGCGCTCGGCCATCCAGGCGGCCAGTTGCAGCGAAGAAGGCCACAGCAGGCCGAACAAGGGCCATGTGGCACTCGATATGCCCATGGCCGTGGCTTCCCCCAGCGGGTCGGCATACTGTTGCCTGTCGAGCAGGGAGCGGATGATGAGGCTGTGTGCGCCCTGAATGGCGATGCGCTCTTGTTTGGTCTGGTAGCCCGGCATGAAGCGGCCCGATGGGTGATGGCCGCGCCAGATCTGCGGGTGCGGCCGGGTAAGTTGGCGCAATGCGGCGGGCTCATGGTCAGATCGAGCGAGGCAGTGGGCTTGCAGGGTGCAAGGCCATTGGCCGAACCGAAAGGGCACTCACGCGGGGCAGAACGGGACAGGGCAGTGTAACGCAGTGGCTTGGGCAAGCTTGTTGCTTGCTGGGTCTACACTGCTTCAATCGCTTGAGTTTCGTGTCAAGCATCACGGCTTGATGCCGAGGTCCCCATGGTTCGCATAGAGTTGTCCATCCTCCTGAACTACGAGATCAGCTCGCCAGGGGCTGATTTCGTGTTCAACATCCATGCGGCCCACACGCGCTGCCAGCGTGTGCATGCCGAGCAACTGCACATCAGCCAGTCCCTGGTGCCCCAGGTGTTCACGGATGAGACCACGCACAACCGCTATCTGCGCTTGAGCGCTTTCCCGGGCAATCTGCAAGTGCACTACCACGCCATCGTGGACCTGGATCACCACTTTGCCCAGCCGGAAGACGTGGCCGAGATCCCGGTGTCACGCCTGCCGCCTGAAGTGCTGAGCTACATCTACCCCAGCCGCTATTGCCAGTCAGACCGTCTGGGGGCGTTGGCCATGGCCGAGTTCGGCAACCTGCGCCAGGGCTATGGGCGGGTGCTGGCCATCCAGGATTGGGTGCGCCGCCAGGTGACGTTCAAACAGAACACGAGCAACTCCAATACCTCGGCCCTGGATACCGTGACCGACCGGGTGGGGGTGTGCCGCGATTTTGCCCACCTGATGATCGCGCTGTGTCGTGCCTTGAGCATCCCTGCGCGCTTCACCACGGGCATCGACTACGGCGCAGACCCGGCGTTGGGCCCCACGGACTTCCATGCCTATGTGGAAGTCTTCCTGGGCAACCGTTGGTACATGTTCGACCCCTCCGGTACCGCGATCCCCATGGGCTTTGTGCGATTTGGTACCGGGCGGGACGCAGCCGACGTGTCGTTTGCCACCATCTTCGGCAGCGTGAGCTCGCTGGCGCCGAACATCCAGGTGATGGCGCTGACTGACGCCGCAGCAGGCTGGGAGTGGCCGCGGCACCGTGTTGAGGCCATCTCGACAGACGCGGCCCTGTCAGGCTGAGCGGCGCACTCAGTTCACCACTTTCACCATCTGTCCCGGCTGGGGCTCGTCGCCGCCGTTGTACAGGCCATTGAGCAGGCGCAGCTGCGCTTCGGCACGCGTGGGCAGGGGGGAGGTTCGGGCCAGCTCGGCAAAACCTCCGCGTGGGTAGGGCACGTTCTTGATGACCCAGGGTCGCGCTGCTGCACGGTCAGCAGCCGTCAGCGGGCGGAAGGAGGCTTCTGCCTCGTTGATCTGTGCGGCAGCGCGCTGCAAGGCATTGGCATCGCGGGCCGCGTACTGCAACAGGTAATTGCGGCCACCCGGGCCGCTGACCAGCGTGAGCCGCACGCCCTTGTTCTGGCCTTGTGCATTGCGCACGGTGCCTTCGAAATGGGTGGCGCTCAGGCCGCTGATGGTGCGGCGTTCGGTTCGGCCTTCAACGGGCTTGATCAGCTGCCGGATCACGTCCTCGTGGTTCTGGCCAGCCTGGGGCGGCACCAGCTTCACGATCAGGCCGGCGTCGCCCGCACCATTGATCAGGGTGATGGCGTCTGCAGCGTTCGAAATGCGCCAACCCGCAGGTGCCGTGAGGGCAATGCCCAGCTCCTCGTGGTAGAAATGGCGCCCCCGCGTCACGCCCTGTGCGCGCGTCTCGCCAAACGCCATGCCGTTGACGGTCTGCAGATAGCGCGCATGCCCATCGTCCACATAGTGCCCCGTGTAGGTGGCGGCGATGTCTTTGATGTCTGCCAGGCGTTTGTCATTGCTGGGGTGCGAGGCCAGCCAGTTGGCGCCCGACGGTGCGCTACGGCCTTCTGCCTTGGCCGTGTCGATCGCGAACTGCTCCTGGCTTTTGAGCACCTGGATCACGTCGACCATGTTCTGTGGGTTGTACTGGTTGCGGGCCAGGTACTCGGCGCCGAGCTGGTCGGCCTGGGATTCCTGCTCGCGGCTGTACGAGGCGATGTAGCCGGCGGCAGCCGTTTGCGACACCTGGCTGGCCACATCTTGCGCGCCCTTCATGCCCTTCGCCTCGAGCACGGCGCCGAGCACGGTGGCGGCCAGCACGCCCAGGCCAGCCGTCTGCTGTTGCGTGGCCCGTTGTGCGCCATGCCTCGCGGTGACGTGCCCGATCTCGTGGCCCAGCACCCCGGCGAGTTCAGCCTCGTTGTTCAGGTAGGCCATGATGCCGCGTGTGATGTAGACATAGCCACCGGGCAAGGCGAACGCATTGATCTCGGTGCTGTCCAGCACGGTGAACGTCCAGGTGAGCTGGGCGCGGTGTGACTGTCTGGCGAGCTTCTGTCCGACTTCGTTCACATAGGCCTGCACACGCGGGTTGTCATAGGCACCGTATTGCTTCATCACCTCCTGATGAGCCTTTTGCCCTTGCGCCAGTTCGGCCTGCTCATCCATCACCGTGCGTTCGATTTCGCCGGTAACGGGGTTGACCATTTCGGTGCCGCAGCCGCTCAGCAGGGCGGCGGCCATCAGCAGGGGCAGGGCGCGGTGCAGGCGCATGGGAGGGGGCTCCGAGGGTGAGGGGCAGTTCCGAGGCGAAAGCCTAAACCAAGATCAGGAGAGAACCCGCTCAATGCGGCGATCAGGCATCAACCACATCAGGGCCACGACCACATACAAGGCCTGGGCAAGCCACTGGCTGTAGAAGGCCAGCGGCAGGGCCACGGCGTAGATCACGACGGAGCCGTTGCCCTTGAGGTCTCGCCCCAGTGCCTTGGCCAGCAGGGAGTCAGGGCCTTCGGTCTTGATGATGGCGCGCGCCAGCAACCAGTAGGCCACACCCGCCATCAGCAGCACCCCGCCGTACAAGGCCGTGGGCAGGGCCGCAAAGTGGTTCTCACCCATCCAGCCGGTGACGAAGGGCAGCAGCGACAGCCAGAACAACAGGTGCAAATTGGCCCACAGCACACCACCGCTGACCTGACGCGTCGCATGCAGCATGTGGTGGTGGTTGTTCCAGTAGATGCCCACGTAGATGAAGCTCAGCACATAGCTGAAGAACACCGGCAGCAGCGGCTTGAGGGCGTCCAGGCTTTCGCCGTGAGGCACCTTCAGTTCCAGCACCATGATGGTGATGATGATGGCCATCACACCATCGCTGAAGGCTTCGAGTCGGGTCTTGTGCATGCGCTTGTGTCCTGGCCGAGTGAGGATGCGGCCAGTTTAGCGGTGCGGTGCCCGCTTTTCGATCAGTAGGGCAAAGACGCCGCTGGCAGGGTTGATTTGCAGCGTTCAATGTTGATGAGGATGGGCTGCCCGGGGACGGGCTGTTGATCGGGTGGCAAGCGCACGACCATGGTGTGCCGCAGGTTCGGGCTGCCACCAAACGAATAGCTGGCCAGCACGTAGGGGCCGCCTGCGGTGTCGACGGAACCGGTGGCGGGGCGACAGTCCCGGTAAGCGGATCGAACCGGGGCTTGCGCAGCCACGATGGCCTCGACTCGCGCACGGCGCCATCCTTGGGCATAGTCGTCAGTCTGGTCGGGCCTTGCCGTGCTGCATGCCGCCAGCAAAGGGCTGGCGATCATGGCCAGTACCCAGCGTGTCACATCATTCATCGTCGAACTCCCAGGTGTCATGCAAATCCAGTTTCAGGCGCAGGGCGGCATGGCGTGCCTGCGCGCGGGCCTGGATTTCGGCCAAGGCGGCATCCATGAACTGACGGCGTGCCAGCAGCAGGTCGGCCTGGCTGTATTCGCCGAGCTGCCAGCCCCGCACCATGGTCTTGAGCAACTGCTCGTGGCGCTGGCGTGCCTGATCCTGGCTTTGCCAGGCGCTCAGGGCCGATTGCGCGGTCAGCCAGGCCGCAGCGGCCTCGGTTCGAACCTTTTGCCGAATGAACTCGGCTTGCTGCTCGGCTTCCAGGCTCATGGCCTGGGCCTGCCTGGCGGCGGCGCTGCGCCCTTCGCCTGCAAAGGGCAGGCTCAGCGACACGCCCAGCACACGCTCTGCGCCACCGCGTTCGGAGGCGGCGTACACGCCCAGCGTCGGGTCTGCCGTCTTGTCCAGGTTGACGCGGTGGGCTCGGGCCCTCACCAGTTCGGCCTGCAGCTGGGCCAGTCGCCATTCATGGCTGCGTTCCTCCAGCCATTGGGTGATGGTGGTGCCGGGTTCGGCCGGGAAGTCAGCCTGGCTGGGCGCCCTGAGCTCGGTTGGCGCCGAGGCGGTCAGGCCTGGGAACTGGGTGTCCAGCAAGGCGCGTGCGGTGGCTTCGCTGGCCTGCGCACTGATGAGGCTGGCCTGCACTTGGGCGGCGCTGGCTTCCTGCAGGCGCAACTCGGTGCGGGCGGCGTCACCTGCCTTGACCCGGCGCTCGGCCTGCCGCGTCAGCTCGGCCTGGTCGGCCACCTGGCTTTGCCATAGCTTGACGGTGGCCTGTTCACGCAGCCAGTCGAACCAGGCACGCAGCAGGGCGCGCGATGATTCGTGGATCGCGTCTGCACGGCGGATCTGTGCCAGCTTGATGGCCACGTCGCCAATCGCGGCATCCTGACTGGCTTTGCCGGGGCTGCGCAGCGTGCGCTCCAGCGACAACTGGCTTTCGGTGAAGCGCTGCCGCGCTGTCAGCCCATCAGCCAGTTTGTCGCTGGTGCGACGTTGCTGGCCCGCCAGGCGCATGGTGAATTCGTGCGGGCCGGCCTTGAGGCGATCCGCGTCAGCCAGGTCAGCTTGTTGGGCCGCTGTGGCGGCGCGTACTTCCGGGCGAGCCAGAACGTGTTCGCGGACCAGTGCCTCGGGTGGCAGTTCATCCGCCGTTGGTTCCGCAGCGAAGGCCGGTGGCGTGACCAGCAGCGCCAGAGTGAGCGCCTGAGTCAGCGCCTTGAGGAGCGCCGACGGCGCGCCTGAGCGAATGTGATGCATGGTGATGGGGCTCATGAGCGTGCCGCCTCGCTGACGCCAAAGCGTCTGAACAGGATGGGCAACAAGATGAGGGTCAGGGCGGTGGACGACACCAGGCCGCCGATCACCACGATGGCCAGCGGGCGCTGGATCTCGGAGCCGGGGCCGGTGGCGAACAGCAGGGGCAGCAGGCCGAAGGCGGTGATGCTGGCGGTCATGAGCACCGGGCGCAGTCGGCGGATGGCGCCATTGCGCACGGCGTCGGCCACGCTGTGGCCTTGTGCCAGCAACTCGTTGAAGTGGTTGACCAGCACCAGGCCGTTGAGCACGGCAATGCCCATCAGCGCGATGAACCCGACAGAAGCTGGCACTGACAGGTACTCGCGCGCCGCGGCCAGGGCAAACACGCCACCAATCAAGGCCAACGGGATGTTGAGGAAGACCAGCGAGGCTTGCCGCGCACTGCCAAAGGTCGTGTACAGGATCAGGTAGATCAGACCCAGGGCAATGGGCACCACGATGGCCAGGCGTTGTGCGGCACGTTGCTGGTTCTCGTACTGGCCGCCCCAGGTGATGCGGTAGCCCGGTGGCAGCTGAATCTCCTTGGCCACGGTGGCCTGGGCTTCCGTCACGAAGCTGACCAGATCGCGGTCACGCACA
>JACPOH010000360.1 GCA_016185075.1 Aquabacterium sp.
TGAAGGCGCGCTTGTGCGTGGGGTCCTGCCAGGTCTTCATGGCCGCCTCGTGCGAGACCTGCACGATCAGCTTGCCATGAGGCTGCAGCATGTCCAGGCAATTGCGCATCAACATGGGCAGGTCATCGGCCTGCTCCAGGGCGGAGCTGGCGAAGATCATCTCGACACTGCCCGGCTGGATCTCGATGGGGCCCGTCTGAGGGGTGTCACCCGCAAAGGGCAGGAAAACCGGCTGGGCAAAGTCGCCATGCAGATCCGGCTGCATCTGGTCGTTGGTGTCGATGTTGAGCCAACCAGGCAGGTAGTCGTTGCCAGAACCCAGGTGCACGCGGGTGGGTTGCCAAGGCGCCTGAGGGCGGTGCTCCTGGTGCGTGCGTCCGAAGCCCGCTGCAAAGGCCAGCAAGTCGGCATAGGGCTCGATCGGGTCGGCATGTTCGAAGGCCTGCACACTCAATCGGGCCTGCTTGTAGAAAGCCGGCGTACCGAAATGCTGGCTGAAATACACCTCCAGCTGGTCCTCAGTCACCCACAGCACGCTGCATTCGAAGGCCTCGTGCGGGCGCGTCTGGGGCCGACGCTCGGAGATCACGGGCGTACCCAGCGACAGGCAATGCGATGCGCGGGCCTGCTCGAAACGGCTGCTTTCATAGAAGTGTGCGTTGAACACCGCCTTGGCCTGCACGATGTAGGCATCGCGCTCCGGGCCATACAGCGCGCCGTCGAACACGCTGACCTGCACGCCGGTGGACTCGATGCGCTGGATCATGGCCCGACGGCGCTCGTTCATGCTGCCGATGAAGAGCAGATCGATCGGGCGCTCCTCCAGCGGGATGGATTCGGCCTGTTTCAGGTACGGCGCGTACAGGAAGGGCACCACCATCACTTCATCGGGGTGAGCCGAATAAGCCTGGATGTTGTCCTGGTCGTAGTCCACCACGGCCGAAGTCTTGAGCAAGGCCAGGTATTCGCGCGACACCGCGGCCCCGCCCTGCCCCAGCTGCTCCAGGTTCACGAAGATGCAGCTGTAGCGCTGGCGCAGATCGGCCTCGAAACCCAGGTGCGCGCCGAACACGAAATTGACCGCATCGTGGCGCAGGCGGTTCTTGCCGATGCTGACCTCGGCCCCCATGCGTCGAAACTGGTGCCGGAAGTAGCGGGCCTGGTCAAGAAAACCCAGCGAGTGCACATAGCCTTTGGGCTGCACGATGCTCAGGTGGATGCGGGGCAGTTCAGTCATGACAGCACTCCGGTTTCCGTTAGGGGCAGGGATCAGGGACATCATGTGGGGCCGCCTTTCAGCTCAAGTGGTCAGGGGCCAGCCCCTGGGCCTGGCGCTCGGCCATGCGCCACAGGAGATCGCCGAAATCACGCGCATAGGCATCGCTGTCGAACAGCGGCGCTTCGTGGCGCGCGCGATGCAGGTGCTCACGCAAGGCCTGGCGCTTGCCGGCATCGGTCGCCAGCTCCAGCACCTTGGCCTTGTAGGTGTCCAGATCCTCGCAAATTAGATCAGGCAGGCCCACGTTGTGCAACAGGCTGGAGGCCACACGCTGCGCGAAACTGTGGCCGGCATAAGTCACCACCGGCACACCGGCCCACAGGGCGTCGCTGGCCGTGGTGTGGCCGTTACAGGGCCAGCTGTCCAGGTAGACATCGGCCAGGGCGAAGCGGCTGATGTGCTCGCTGATGTGCACCTTGCTGGCAAAGACCAGTCGCTGCGGATCGACGCCCCGTTTGGCGGCCTCCTGGCGCAGGATGTCTTCGGCGTCACCCAGCCAGTTGAGCAGCCAGAGCACCGAGTTGGGCGTGCGCTTCAACAGATCGCACCAGACATCGAACACCTCGGGTGACAGCTTGAACGGCTGGTTGAAGCCGCACAACACCAGGGCATCCTCGGGCAAGCCATGCGCGGCTCGGCTGTCGGGCTGCGGCAAGGGTCGCCTGCGGTCATTGGGCTGATAACAATGCGGCATCAGCGCCAGCTTCTCGGTGTAGTGAGGGGCCTCGCTCAAGGGGCTGACCACGGCATCGCCAATCATGTAGTCGATGTAGGTGGCACCACTGGTGCCGGGGAAGCCCAGGTAAGTCGCCTGCACAGGGGCCGCGCGGTAAGCGAAGATACCCAGACGCCCATTGACCGTGTGGCCTTTGAGATCGAGGAGCACGTCGATGTCGTCATCGCGGACCTTCTGCGCCACTTGCTGGTCGCTCCAGTCCCCCACTTCGACAAACTGCTTGGCCACCGCCTTGATGCGTCGGCGCATGGGGCTGTCTTCATCGGGGCCGTGTGAATACAGATGCAGCTCGAAGCGTTCGGGGTCGAGCTTCTCCAGCACCTCGGCCAGCAAGATGGTGGTGGCATGGTGGTGGAAGTCGCAGGACACCATGCCCACCTTCAGCCGAGGCCCCAGTGGGCGTGGCGCACGCGGAGCCAAGGGTTTCACGCCATGCGCATAGAAATTGGCGCAGGCCTGTGCGGAGCGCAGCTGGCGGCCCACATCGCCACTGAGGGTGACAGCCGCAAACACCGATGACCAATTGATGGATTCAGGGGTCAAGGCATCCAGCAACTGGTTGACCTCCTCCATCTCCCTGGCCGCTTCATCCCAACGACACAGTTCACGGCTGATGAACACGCGCAGGCTCTGTGCCGCCAGCTCGCCACCCTCCAGGCCCACGGCCAAGGCAGTGGTCA
>JACPOH010000001.1 GCA_016185075.1 Aquabacterium sp.
AACATCCGCCTGACCGAGTGGACCAAGGACAAGGCCACTGGCGAGTTCACGCCCGAGACCAAGCTGGTCGAGACCACGGTCGGTCGCGCGCTGCTGTCCGAGATCCTGCCCAAGGGCCTGCCTTTTGCGAACATCAACAAGGCGCTCAAGAAGAAGGAAATCTCCCGCCTCATCAACACTTCGTTCCGCAAGTGCGGTCTGAAGGAAACGGTGGTGCTGGCTGACAAGCTGCTGCAAAACGGCTTCCGTCTGGCGACCCGCGCTGGTATCTCCATCGGCATCGACGACATGCTCGTGCCGAAGGAAAAGTACGGCCTGATCGAGCGCGCTGAAAAGGAAGTCAAGGAAATCGAACAGCAGTACGTCTCCGGTCTGGTGACCGCTGGCGAACGCTACAACAAGGTGGTGGACATCTGGGGCAAGACCGGCGACGAAGTCGGCAAGGTCATGATGTCGCAGCTGTCCAAGCAGAAGACCATTGACCGCAACGGCAACGAAGTCGATCAGGAATCGTTCAATTCGATTTACATGATGGCCGACTCCGGTGCCCGTGGTTCTGCTGCCCAGATCCGCCAGCTGGCCGGTATGCGGGGTCTGATGGCCAAGCCTGACGGCTCCATCATCGAGACGCCGATTACCGCGAACTTCCGTGAAGGCCTGAACGTGCTTCAGTACTTCATCTCTACCCACGGTGCCCGTAAGGGTCTGGCCGACACGGCGCTGAAGACCGCGAACTCGGGTTACCTGACCCGTCGTCTGGTGGACGTGACGCAGGATCTGGTCGTGACCGAAGACGATTGCGGCACCGACCAAGGCATCGCCACGCGCGCCCTGGTTGAAGGCGGTGAAGTCATCGAATCGCTGCGCGACCGTATCCTGGGCCGCGTGCCTGCACTCGACGTGCTGCACCCCGAGACCCAACAGGTCGTCATCCCCGCCGGCACCATGCTGGACGAAGACGCGCTGGACATCCTCGAAGCCGCTGGCGTCGACGAAGTCAAGGTCCGCACGCCGCTGACTTGCGCCACACGCTTCGGCCTGTGCGCCAAGTGCTATGGCCGCGACCTGGGCCGCGGTGGCCTGGTGAACGCCGGTGAAGCTGTGGGCGTGATCGCTGCGCAGTCGATCGGTGAACCCGGCACGCAGCTGACCATGCGTACCTTCCACATCGGTGGTGCCGCTTCGCGTGCCGCCATCGCCTCCAGCGTGGAAGCCAAGTCCGACGGCATCATCGGCTTCAATGCCACGATGCGTTACGTCACGAACGGCAAGGGCGATCTGGTGGTGATCTCGCGTTCCGGCGAAATCATCATTGCCGACCAGCACGGCCGCGAGCGCGAGCGTCACAAGGTGCCTTACGGTGCCACGCTGAACGTCAAGGCTGACCAGACGGTCAAGGCTGGCGTCATCCTGGCCACCTGGGATCCGCTGACCCGTCCGATCATCACCGAGTTCGCCGGTAAGGCCAAGTTCGAGAACGTCGAAGAAGGCGTGACCGTGGCCAAGCAGGTGGACGAAGTG
>JACPOH010000002.1 GCA_016185075.1 Aquabacterium sp.
GCGCCTGCTGGCCCACGCGGTGCTGGAGCGCGCCGCCGAGCTGGGTGCCAAGCGCCTGATCACGGTCTCGCCCTATGGCATGGAGCGCCTGTTGCGCCGGGTGGGCGTGGACGCCCGACGCAGCGGGCCCCCTGTCATGTGGGGCGGGCAGTTGCTGATCGCCTGCTGGATTGACGTACCGGCGTGAGTCGTCTCAAGACGCGTCAGGACACGTGGCCAGTGTGCGCATCTGGGTGGCCATGGCGTGTACGGCCTCCGGGCTGCCCGCCACAAAAGGTGGCCGTACAGTGGCCTGGATCAGACCCTGCCGTGCCAGCTCCGCCTTGATCAACACGGGGTTGGGCTCGGCAAACAGGCTGCGCGTCAACGGTGCCAGCTGGTGCTGCAGGGCGCGTGCAAGTGGCAGTTGCCCTTGCCGCAGGGCACGGTACAGGGCCATGAAGGCGCCGGGGGCCACCTGCGCGGCCGCGGTGATGGCGCCGGCCGCACCCAGACACAGGTGGTGGAAGATCAGGGCGTCTTCGCCGCTGAGCACCTGCAGCCGCCCATCGGCAATCAGCTGCTGGGTCTTGTCCAGCGAACCACCGCAGTCCTTGATGCCGATGATGTGCGCGTGCGCGGCCAGCGTGAGCAGCGTCTCCAGCGCCATCTGTACGCCCGTGCGGTAGTGGATGTCATACAGCACGAGGGGCGCATGCGAGGCCTCGGCCAGCGCCTGGAAATGCGCGATCAAGCCCGCTTGCGAGGGCCGCACGTAATACGGCGCCGGGCTCAGAACCGCATGCAGCGGCAGGCTGTTGAGGTGCGCCAGCCTCGCATGCAGATGGCCCACATGGTTGCCCGCCAGCCCGGCGATCACCGGCAGGCCTTGGGCCGCGTCCAGCACGGTGTGGAGCACGGCGTCCTGTTCGGCGTCGTCCAGTGCGGCGGTCTCGCCGGTGCTGCCCAAGGCGACCAGGCCCGTGACCCCGGCGTCGCGCAGGTGCTGAACCAGCAAGCGCAGGGCAGTGTGATCCACGCTGTGCGTGGCAGCCGTCGCTCATCTGACGGCAGCAGCAGCCCCGGTCAGACGAGCAGCTGTTTTTTGGCTTTGGACACGACCACCGCTTCGCAGGCGCGAAGGCAGGGAGTGGCGGTCGGGTACGTGTCCATGCGGGGCATTCTAGCGGTGGCGCTCAGTGCTTGCCATCCACTTGAATGAAGGGCACCGTGCCACCGGTCACATTGGGCAGCTTGCCATCCCACTTGCGGATGGCTTCGCGCTCGTTCTCGATGCGGCGCAGGGCCAGCAGGTCGGCGGTGATCTGCTGGCGTTGCAGGGCCAGGGCATCGGCTTCGGCCTTGGCACTGGCGACCTTCTGCTTGGCCTCTACCTCGATGCGTTGCAGGTCGCGCTCGGCCTTGAGCTTTTCCTGCTCGGCCTTGACCTTGGCTTCGATGGCCTCCGAGAACGAGCGCGAGAAGGCGAAGTTCACGATGGCGAATTCATCGAGCATCAGACCGTGGCGCTGCATCTTCTCGCGCAGCAGCGAGCCGATGGCATCGCGCACCTCGGTGCGGCGCGACACCAGCTCTTCGGCGGTGAAGCGCGCCGTCACGGCCTTCACGGCTTCCTGGGCGGCGGGGATGATGATGCGGTCTGCTGCGATGTCGGTGCTGGGCCCGATGTTGCGAAAGACGTTGACGACCTCCTTGGGGTCGAGGTGGTAGTTGATGGCGATGCGCGTGTGCACCGATTGCAGGTCCTTGGAGGCGGCATCGCCTTCACCCTCGCCCTTTTGCAGGCGGACATCCATCATGTACATGGACTGGGCCAGCGGGATGCGGAAGTGGATGCCCGGCTGGTAGACCTGATCGTCGGCACGACCGAAGGTGGTCATCACCCCCCGCTCCCCGGCGGAGATCACGACCACCGGGCTCAGCAGGTACAGGCCGAACAGCACGAAGCCGACGGCGGCCACCTTGCGGATCACGCTCTGGTTGCGGGTGGGGAAGTTGTCGATCACGGGCATGGCGTCCTCCTGGTGCATGGTCTGTGAGGTGATTCTGGC
>JACPOH010000003.1 GCA_016185075.1 Aquabacterium sp.
CGAGCTCTGGATCGGCCGACGCGACGCCGCGAGTGTCGTGCTGCCGAAGGACCCGAACCTTCTCGCGCCGAGCGCCGCGCGATACGCGCGCCTGCCGGCCGGGCACCAGGAAGGCTGGGTGTTGTCGGCCAGGGCCTGGTAGACACGCTCGGGCACGGGGATGGTCTTGAGCAGGTCGCTGAAGGGTTGCTGGAACATGCGGTCGAGCAGCGAGAACACGCCACAGATGAACAGCTCGTTGCGCATCTCGTCGTCACCGCTGATGCGGGCGAGTTCTTCCATCAGCAGGCCACGGCGCACGGCGGCGTACATGACCGGCTTCATGTTCGGGTCCTTGCTGGCAGTGGCCAGCAGCAGGGCCAGCCAGCGCTTGAGGCGTTGATAGCCCAGGATCATGATGGCGTGCCGGAACGAGCTGATCTCCACCGACAGGCCGAAGGCCGGCGAGTTGATGTAGCGCATCAGCTTGTAAGCCAGAGGCGGGTCGCGCTTGAGCGTGTTCTCGAGAACCTCGATGTCATCCTGCTTGTGGACCTGGTCGATCAGCATGACGATGACTTGCAGTGCGGGCTGGTCGGCAGGCTTGTTGCCCGCCTTGATGACATCGTCGATGGGCCAGCCCAGGACGGCTGCGGCACCACGTCGGAAGCTGGTTTCCATGTCGGCGACATTGCTGACGCCGGCCTGCACGTGGCCAATGTGGCGTGGGACACCATCGGGCGCCACGCCGGCACCGCCGGTGGCCTGGTCGATGCGGCGGTCGTCTTCAAAGTCCACCATGGCGTACTTGAAGCAGTCCAGCACTTCGCGCGGCAATTCCTGCAGCGGGCGGCCTTTGAGCAGCAGCGTGCTGCCATTGGCGTGCAAGGTGCACATGGGCTCGGTGTTTTCTGCAGCACAAGCCATGAACGCCGGGATTTCCACCACGATGTGCGTGCCCGGCTGCGCCACGATCAGATCGTGCAGCAGGCCCTCGCTGGCCACATTGAGCCACAACTGGCCACCACCGCTGGGCCAGGCCTCGGCCAGCGCATCCAGCAGCGATCGCGGGTCGAGCTTGGCGCTCGGATTGAGCGGGAACACCGTCAGGCGTGTGGCGATGACGTTGCGGTTGCGATCGATGACCGGGCAGTAGGCCAACGCGGTCTGACTGAGAATGGGATGGTCCATGTGAGGGGCCTGCCTTTACCCTTTGATTTAGCCGTTGATGTACTGGAACAATGACAGTTTCTGGATGGAGGCATAGCTCTGAAGAGCAGCCTGATAGCCAGTTTGTTGGTTCTGGAAGCTGGAGATGGCTGAGACCATGTCGAGATCCTCGGCATTGGATTTCTCGGTTTGCGCAGCCAGTTTGTGCGTCTCGTTGCGGCTCTGGATGCCGTCCATGCGGTTGAGCTGTTCGCCCACGGCGGCGCGGGCGCCCTGGATGCTGCTCAAGGCGGCGTCGATCTGCGTCATGCCCGTGTTGACCGCCTGCTGCACGGCGCCGCCTTTCTGATTGGTGGCTTGCAGTGCGGCAATGGTGTTGTCCAGGCTGGTGAAGATGTTGAGGTTGTTTTGCGCCTCGGTGACGTTGAAGGTGTCACCGTCGGCCGGTGCGCCGGATACCGCCACGGCCATGCCTCTGCCCGGAATGGCAATCTGCTTGCTGCTGGTGTAGGGCTGCCCCGTGCTGATGGGGTTGCCGTCTTCCAGCACGTCGTAAGTGGTGACGCCACCGGTGACGTGGAAGTTGATGGCGTAGGTGGGGGCCGGCGTGGCCGGGTAGGGCAGCTGGCTGGGCGCGGTGACGCTGCCCGAGCTGATCCATCCCGTGCCGCCATTGGGCCCGCTGGTGATGCTGTTGGTGCCAGGTGCCGTGTTGAACACGCCATTGCCCGACTTGGCGTTGAGCCAGACTTGCTGACCGTCCACTGTGAGGTTGAGGTGGTCGGCTTGCGAGGCCAGCGTTTCGCCTGACTGCCCCTGGAACACGACGCCGCCAGGGGTGTCCACAAAAGGTGGCGACGATGAACCTTGCCCGCCGAACACATAGCCACCACCACCGTCAGAGGTGTTGGCCACGGTCAGGAGTTGTGAGCGGATGTCCTTGAGCTTGGCCACCAGGGCCTGGCGATCGCTGTCCGAGTAGCTGCCGTTGCCTGCGGCCACCAGTGTTTCGCGGGCTGTTTGCAGCAGGTCGGTGGCCGTGCCCAAGGAGGACTCGGCGATGTTCATCACGTTGCGGCTGGCATCCAGCGTGCGCTGGTCCGCTTCGGTGCGCGAGATCTGGGCGAGTGCACGTTCGGCGCGGGCGGCGGCCGTGGGGTCGTCGCTGGCCGCATTGACCCGTTTGCCGGAAGTGAGCTGCAGCTGGGAGGTAGACAGCTTTTGCTGCCGCTCCTGCAGGTTGTTGATGGCCTGTGCATAGCCGTAAGCCGTTGCAATGCGCATGATCAGGTTCCTTCCTTAGGCCGGGCGCGTCAAGCCTGCGCGGTCTGCAGCAATGTCGCGAAAAGGGACTGCGCGATCTGCAGCACCTTGGCCGCGGCCTGGTAGCTTTGCTGGTACTGGATGAGCTTGGCCGCTTCCTCGTCGAGGTTCACGCCACTGGTGCTGGTCAAGGTCTGTTCCGAACTGGATGAGCTTGGCCGCTTCCTCGTCGAGGTTCACGCCACTGGTGCTGGTCAAGGTCTGTTCCGAGCCGGTCAGCAAGGTCTTGGAGATGTCGGCGGCGGTCTGCCCACCTTGCACGATCACACCCAGGTTGCCGATCATCTGCGAGTACGCGTCGGTGACGGTGGTCTTGGATGTGCCATCCAGCGACACGATCGATTTGTCCCGCAAGCCCAACATGGCCATGGCGTTGCCGTTGTTGGCGGCAGGGAAGACGGTGCGTGATATCTGGATCGAGTCACCGGGCTTGGGCACGCCCTTGATGCTCAGGCTGAACAGCGCACCACTGGGCGTGCTGGCGGGGTCCTGGTCGGTGATGGGGGTGCCCGGTGTCCAGCTGCGTGGTGGCGACACGTCCTTGTAGGGTGCGCCAGTGCTGTCGGTGAAGCTGTAGACCAGCCTGGTCGGGTCGCCCGGGTCGGTTGCGAACACCACATTCAAGGGCGCGCCCACGGTGGGCTGCGAGGTGGCCACATCCAGCGCGTTGGTCGTGGGCAGGGCGCGAACCATGACGAGCGAGTCGATGGTGGCCGTTCCGGTGTTGGTGTTCTTCGGTGTGGCTGACAGGGGCGAGGCGGCGGCCAGCCCCTTGGGCGAGGTCATGGCCAGGGTCAAGGCCGCGGCGTCGGCGGTGTTGGTGAACAGCGGGTTGCTCACCGGGTTGCCTGCGGTGTCAAAGCTGGTCTGCAGGTTGCCATCCAGGTCGATGCCCAGCGCCTGCTGGGCATTGAGCGCATCAGCGAAGTTGGCGCCGAAGGTGTTGAGCTGCTGGCGCGTCTGGGCGAGGTCGTTGTCCTGGAACTGCAGCAGGCCGTGCAGTGCACCGCCGGTCATCTGGCCGCTGTCGAGAATGCGCGACGTGCCATTGATGGCCAGGGCCACGCGGCCTTGGGCCGGGTTGATGGGGTCATGCACGACAGCCAGGGTCTGCGCCTCATTGCCCAGGACCAGCAACTGGCCGCCGCCCATGAACACGCTGGTGGTGCCGTCTTCGGCGTCGATGGTGGTGACCTGCACCTGTGCATTGAGCTGTTTGATCAGCTGGTCGCGTTTGTCCAACAGGTCGTTGGGTGCATGGCCTGAACCGGTGAATTTGGCAATGCTCTGGTTGACGTCGGCGATCTGCTTGGTCAAGGTGTTGATCTGGGCAACCGAGGTGCCCATGTCGGACATCACACCGCTTTGCAGGTCGTTGATCTGTTTGCCAGCCGTGTTCATGCGGCTGACCCAGTCTTGCGCACGGGCCAGTGCCACCTGGCGTGCCGACACGTCCTGAGGCTGGTTGGCCACGTCCACAAAGGCGTTGAGCACCTGAGTAGCCGCATAGCCCAGGCCAGCCTCACCCGTGGGCAAGACCGATTCGAGTTGCTTGAGTTTGTCCAGGCGGGTCTGGTCGGCGCTGTTTTGCGCGGTGTTGACGTTGACCTGCTTGACCAGGAAATCATTGGTCGAGCGGGTGACGGTCACCACCTGAACGCCACGGCCATAGAAGCCTGCGCCGGTGAACAGGCCCCCTTGCGTCGCCAGCTCCACGTTCTGC
>JACPOH010000361.1 GCA_016185075.1 Aquabacterium sp.
GAGAAAGCCTGCCCCAGATCGAAGTGGCCATCGGCACCAAGGTGACCGTGCTGGTACTGCGCCATCTCAACCCGCTCAGCGCGGCCGATGCCCAGCGGCTGAAGGATTTCGCCACCGAGCACAGCGCCCATGATGGCGGCCGCCACACCATCTCCTGGTGGTTACAACCCAAGGGGCCGGATACCGTGCACCCGTTGGATGAATCCTTGCCGTGGCTGGACTACACCCTGCCCGAGTTCGGCATCACCATGCCGTTCAAGCCCACCGACTTCACCCAGGTCAACCATGCCATCAACCAGGTGCTGGTGGGCCGGGCGCTGCGCTTGCTGGACGTGCAGCCCAGCGAGCGCGTGATCGACTGGTTCTGCGGCCTGGGCAACTTCACCCTGCCGCTGGCCACGCAGGCGCGCGAGGTGCTGGGCATCGAGGGCAGCGAGGCCCTGGTGGCGCGCTCACGCGAGAACGCCAAGTTCAACCATGTGGATGCCAACACCCGCTTCGTGGCGCGCAACCTGTTCGAGATCACCCCGCAGGAGCTGGCCAGTTATGGCCATGCCGACAAGTGGCTCGTGGACCCGCCACGCGAGGGCGCCTTTGCCCTGGCCAAGGCCATGGCCGATCTGCATCAGGATCCGACCCTGGTGCCGGATTGGGTGCCGCCCAAGCGCATCGTGTATGTGAGCTGCAACCCGGCCACCCTGGCAAGGGATGCCGGCCTGCTGGTGCACCAGGCGGGTTACCGCTGTGTGTCAGGCGGGGCGGTGAACATGTTTCCCCACACCGCCCACGTCGAAAGCATGGCGGTGTTCGAGCGCGACTGAAGACATCGTGGTGGGCTTGCCGGCAGGCGTGTCGGCAGGCACAACTTCAGGTTGCCCCGGCTCCAGCCTCACCACGCGGTTGCGCCCGCCGGCCTTGGCCATGTAGAGGCCTCGGTCGGCTCGGTCGATGGTGCGCGTCAGCATCTCCTCGGGCTCGTAGTGCGTCAGGCCAGCCGAGAAGGTCACATGCAGGTTGGGCACGGCCTGGCTCACCATGGAGGCCGACAGCATCATCTGGATGCGCGACAGCACCAGCTCGGCCGTGGGGCAATCGGTGTCGGTGAACATGACGAGGAATTCTTCGCCACCCCATCGCGCCACCACGTCCGTTTCGCGCAGGCCACCGGTGATCACGCCTGCCACGGACGCCAGCACCTCGTCGCCTACGCCGTGCCCATGGGTGTCATTGACAGCCTTGAATCGGTCCACATCGATCAGGGCGATGCAAAAACGGCGCTCGCTGCGGATGCAGCGGTGCTTTTCGTTGTTCAGCAGTTCGAGCATGTGCCGGCGGTTGAACAGGCCAGTGAGCTCGTCGCGTGTGGCCAGATCCTGAATGCGGGCCAGTGCCTCTGAGAGCTCCTGTTTGCGCCGGGTGGCCTTGTCGCGCATGCGGTTGAACTGGGACACCAGCACACACACGCTGATCAGCATGAACAGCATCACCGAAAAATACACCAGCTGCAGCTTGGCCATGTAGGGCACCTGCGGCGTCGACATGGCCACGTGTGTCATCGAGAAGGCAAATGCGACGGCGGCGACGACGCAGGCCGTGATCAGCGTGCGCGTGGTGGAGGTGAAA
Source organism: Aquabacterium sp. (assembly GCA_016185075.1). Taxonomy (GTDB): domain Bacteria; phylum Pseudomonadota; class Gammaproteobacteria; order Burkholderiales; family Burkholderiaceae_C; genus Aquabacterium. Next base: position 1,624 of record JACPOH010000361.1, read on the forward strand.
ATGCTGAACATCAGGAAAACGAACAGCAACAACAGAGCAATCGGGCTGCCTGGGCCGCCCAGGGTGTAGCCCCAGGCGAGAAACAGCACGGCACAGATGATCTGTGGGGCCGCCATGGAAGGGTCGGCAAACCGCTGATTGATGCCCAGGCGCATGACCGCATAGAAGGCTGCCGTGCACAAGAGCGCCGTGATCGTCAGCCACCCGCTGCCGGCGGCTTCAATGACGCCCTCGGTCACACCGTAGTTCAAGGCTGCCACCCCGGCCATGCTGTTGGCTGCGCCCACCAGGTAGCGCAAGAGCAGCACCGTTTGCTTCGGGTCCTTGGACAGCACGAGGTCGGACAGGCGGTCAAGCCAGTGCCAGGACGTCAGGCGGCGTGAACGGCGCTGCGTCAACCCGGCCAACCCAGCAACCATGAGGATCAGCATGAGGGCCAGCACGACCAGAAACTGGGTGGTGCTGATGCCTGCAGAGCTGGCGGCGAGGTGGGGAGCCGAGGTCAAGGTCAAGGGTGTACTGCTGCGTGATTGTTCATTTTGTCTATTTGCAAGTGCTTTGTGTCGGCGCCGGATCAAGTTGCATCACACTTTGTGCGAAGTAATGCGCGCATTTCCATGTTCTGAAAGCCGTTAAGAAAAAAGGGCCCCGAAGGGCCCTTGGTTGGCGTGACACCTGTCGCGTCACAGCACCTCGGATGCGAAGTCCGCCAGGCGAGAACGTTCGCCCCGTGCCAGCGTGACGTGCCCGCTGTGAGGCCAGCCCTTGAACTTGTCCACCGCGTAGGTCAGGCCCGAACTGCCCTCGGTCAGGTAGGGGGTGTCGATCTGTGCCAGGTTGCCCAGGCAGATGATCTTGGTGCCCGGGCCGGCACGTGTGATCAGCGTCTTCATCTGCTTGGGTGTCAGGTTCTGTGCCTCGTCGATGATCAGGAACTTGTTGAGGAAGGTGCGCCCGCGCATGAAGTTCATGCTCTTGATCTTGATCTTGCTGCGCACCAGCTCGTTGGTGGCGGCACGGCCCCATTCGCCGGCGCTGTTGTCACCGCGTGCGAGCACCTCCAGGTTGTCATCGAGCGCGCCCATCCAGGGCGACATCTTTTCCTCTTCGGTGCCTGGCAGGAAGCCGATGTCCTCGCCGACCGGCACTGTCACCCGTGTGACGATGATTTCGGTGTAACGGCGCTCATCGAGCACCTGGCTCAAGGCGGCCGCCAGCGTCATCAAGGTCTTGCCGGTACCGGCCGAGCCCGTCAGCGTCACGAAGTCGCATTCCGGGTCCATCAGCAGGTTCAGCGCAAAGTTCTGCTCGCGGTTGCGCGCGGCCACGCCCCACACGGCGTGTTTCTGGTTGGCGTAATCCTTGAGGGTGCGCAGCACGGCCGTCTTGCCCGTGATCTCGGTGACCTTGCCGTACCAGGGCGTGGCGCCCGGGCTTTCGAGGTACACGAACTGGTTGACCAGGAAGGCCGGCACCATGGGGCCGCTGACGCGGTAGTAGGTGATGCCGCCTTGCTGCCAGCTCTCCATGCCCTTGGCGTGCTTGTCCCAGAAGTCGGCGGGCAGGGGCAGCACGCCGGTGTAGAGCAGGTCGCCGTCTTCCAGGGTCTTGTCGTTGAAGTAGTCTTCGGCGATCAGGCCCAGTGCGCGCGCCTTGATGCGCATGTTGATGTCCTTGGACACCAGCACCACGTCGCGGCCCGGATGCTGGCTGCGCAGAGCCTGCACCACACCCAGGATCTGGTTGTCCGCCTTGCCTTGTGGCAGGCCGGCCGGCAGTTGCACTTCCATGCCCATGGTCTGGAAGTACAGCTTGCCCTTGGCTTCGACGTGGCCGGTCTTGGTCAGGTCGATGCCGGATGCCGGGTCCACCTGCTGGCGGCTGCTCATGTCGGCGGCGAGCGCATCCAGGTCGCGGCTGACCTGGCGTGCATTGCGCGCGACTTCGGTCATGCCCTTCTTGTGCCCATCCAGCTCTTCAAGCGTGATCATGGGCAGGTAGACATCGTGCTCTTCAAAGCGGAAGAGCGACATGGGGTCGTGCAGCAGCACATTGGTGTCCAGCACGAACAGCTTGGCTGGGCCCCCCACATCGCGTCGGCGGCGCGTAGGGCTGGAGCCGAGCGACGGGTTGGCGCGCGTGCGGCCCTCGCCGTTGGCGGGTTTGGCGGCCACGGGCAGGGTGTCGGCTTTGTCGGCCACGATCGGCGCGCTCGCGCGCCCTGTTTTGGTGCTGGCTGGTTTGACAGCGGGCGCTTGCTCGACCTTGGCCGGCGAGGCGGCTCTCACCAGTTCCAGTACAGGCGGCTGGGCCGTGGCGGGTGCTGCTTTGGCCGATGAAGAGCGGGGGCTGCTCTTGGCTTGCTTGACAGGTTTGGGCTGGGACGCGAAGTCTTCAGCGGTCAGCATGTCAGCGCGTTTGGTGGGCGGCTTGGGCAGAGGCATGATGAAGTCCGTCAGGAGTGAAGGCACAAACAAAAAGGCCGCACAAGACAATGTGCGGCCTCAGGCTGGTCGATCTCGCAGGCATCAGGTCGATGCTCGGTGGATCGGTGGTCAGACAGTGGACTGAGTTCAGAACAGCTCAGATGCATGAAACTGATTATGCACACTCCGTGCCCGCGATGTGTGGCTGTTGCAGCGCTTCAACAGGCCGAATGCATCACGCTTTCCCTGAGCGGTTTTCATGATGAGGGCTAGCCCTCTTCGTAGCGACCCGGTGCGGTGACTGCAGATGCCAATGGGCGCTCAAAAATAATAAAGCGCCTCTTGCGGAGGCGCTTGCGCTATGCGAGAGCGGGGCGCACGAGGGGCTTCAGGCCGCTTCCTGCTTGAGGTCTTTCACGGCCTTGAGCACGTCATCAACGTGGCCGGCGACCTTGATGCCGCGCCATTCTTCACGCAGCACGCCATCGGGCCCGATCAGGAAGGTCGAGCGCTCGATGCCCTTGACCTTCTTGCCGTACATGATCTTGTTCTTGAC
>JACPOH010000362.1 GCA_016185075.1 Aquabacterium sp.
CGTCAAGGCCAAGACCGCAGAGAAGATGGGGCCAGTGGGCGAGGGCCGGGCCATCGAGACCCGGGCCGTCTGCCTGTTGTACAAGCAGGCCTGATCAGGCTGTTGCCCAGCTCGTGATCAGGGCGCCCGCTTCAGCTTGATATGGGCCACCAGGCCGCCGCCCGGCGCATTGGCGATCTCGAAGCCGCCGCCCATGCGTTGCAGGGCCTTTTCCACGATGGCCAGGCCCAGGCCGGCACCTGTGGCAGCCGTGCGTGCTGCGTCGCCCCGGAAGAAGGGGGTTGTCAGCTGTGACAGCTTTTCGGGTGCCACGCCGGGCCCATGGTCCCGCACGCTGAGGATCACCCAGGAGCCCGAGCGCGTGTAGCTCACATCCACATTCGTCACACCCGTGTAGGTGTTGCGGCCGTAGCGTCGCGCGTTCTCGAACAGGTTGGTCAGCACGCGGCCCAGTTCGGTCTCGTCGGCCATGACCTTGGTGTCGATGGGCAACTTGGCTGTGATGCGGATGCGTTTGGTGTCGCGGAACTGGCTGATCGACTTGTCCACCACCGACGACACGTGCACCGGCATCAGTTCAACATTTCCCGGACGGGCGTAGTCCATGAACTTGTCGATGATGGCGTCGAGCTGGTCGATGTCGGCGGCGATGTTGCGTTTGGCCTCTTCATCGACCACGCTCATTTCCGCCTCCAGACGCAGGCGGGCCAACGGCGTGCGCAGGTCGTGCGAAATGCCGGCCAGCATCACCGCACGGTCTTCATCGACCTTGGCCAGTTCGCGGGCCATGCGGTTGAAGCCCTGGTTCACCTCGCGGATCTCGCGCGTGATCATGGATTCATCCAGCACCGAGTCGTATTCGCCCTCGCGAATGCGGCTGGCTGCGAACGACAGTTCCTTCAAAGGCTGGTTGATCAGGCGTGCAATCACGGCAGAGCCCAGCATGGTGGCCACCAGCGCGATGCCCACCCAGATGAACCAGGTGCGACCCGTCATCGGCTCTACCCGGCTGCCATCGGCCTGCAGCCAGTAGTTGTCCTTCTCGATCTGGAAGCCCACCCACAGGCCCGGCACGCCATTCACGCTGCTGGCCACCACCGTGGTGGGGCCCAGGCGCGAGCGCAGCTCCTTGCCGATGGCCTGCGTGAAGCGGCTGACTTCGAAGGGCTCGAAGCGGTCAGACGGTTCATGCGGCTTGAGCGCAATCGACTCCTGATCGAACAGCGTCTTGATCAGGGTGACGCGGTTGATTCTGTCGGCATAGCGCAGCGCCGCGCGCGACAGGTTCACCAGGCTGGCGATCTGTTGCGCGGCTTGCACGGAACGGGGCTCGAACTCCAGGGCCTTGAAGGTCTGGACCCAGGCAAAGATGCCGGCAGTCAGCAGCAGACCCAGCAGGATGAACGTACGCCAGAACAGACTGAGTGCGAAACGCTTTCTAGGCATGCATCAAGCCCCACCATCCGGCACGAACACGTAGCCGACACCCCAGACGGTCTGGATGTAGCGCGGTTGTGCAGGATCGGGCTCGATCATCTTGCGCAGACGCGAGATCTGCACGTCCAGGCTGCGGTCAAAGGGTTCGAACTCCCGACCACGGGCCAGTTGGGCCAGCTTGTCGCGCGACAGCGGTTGGCGCGGGTGGCGCACCAGCGCCTTGAGCATCGAGAACTCACCGGTGGTCAGCGAGATGGGTTCGCCTTCCTTGCTCAGGCGGCGCAGGGCCAGGTCGAACTCGAAGGGGCCGAACTGCACGGTTTGCGCTTCCTTGGCGGGGGCGCCGGGTGCTTCCTGGGCCGGGCGGCGGCGCAAGACGGCATGGATGCGGGCCAGCAGTTCGCGCGGGTTGAAGGGCTTGGGCAGGTAGTCGTCGGCGCCGACTTCCAGGCCCACGATGCGGTCCACATCCTCGACCTTGGCGGTCAGCATGATGATGGGGGTGACGTCATTGGCCGCACGCAGGCGGCGGCAGATCGACAGGCCGTCTTCGCCGGGCAGCATCAGGTCCAGCACGATCAGGTCGACGGTTTCGCGGGTCAGCAGGCGGTTCAGCGCCTTGGCATCCTCGGCCAGCAGGACTTCAAAACCCTCCTGACTCAGGTAGCGGCGCAGCAAATCGCGGATGCGGGCGTCGTCATCCACCACGAGAACGCGGTCGGGACGCTGGTTGGGAGTCTGAGAGGTCATCTGCTTTCCTCGGCATTTGTAACAGAGGCGGATTGTGCGCAGTTTAAGCGCGGGAAAATCGGTGCGCTGACCAGATGTTACAAATATTGCGGCTGGATGAACCTGGCGTCAAGCCCTGCTTGGCCTTGTCTTCTTGGCGACGGGGTGCTGCGTTAAGGTGCGGTGTTCCTTCTCCATTCAAGGCTTATCCATGCAAACCGGTTTTCCTTCACGCCCCAAGCTGTCGCGTGCAGTGGCAGGCTCTCTCGTGGCTGCGACATTGGCGCTGGCATCTGCCGGCAGCCGTGCAGACACGGGGCCGACGCAGAACGTCGTGCGGTTTTCGACCAGCGCCACGCAGGAGGTCACACAGGATCTGTTGAGCATCACCCTGCAAGCTACCCGTGAGGGCAGCCAGGCTGCCGAGGTCCAGGCAGGGCTCAAGCAGGTCATGGAGTCCGCGCTGGCCGAGGCCCGCAAGTCGGCCCAGGGGCAGGGCATGGAAGTCCGCACGGGCGCTTTCTCCGTGCAGCCCCGCTACAACAGCTCGGGTCGCATCAATGGCTGGCAGGGCTTTGCCCAGCTGGTTCTGGAAGGCACGGACATCGCCCGCATCACGCAGGCCACGGGGCGACTGAATCAGCTCAATGTCATCAGCGTCAACTACGGTCTGTCGCGTGCACTGCGCGAGCAATATGAATCCTCTCTGACCAGTCAGGCGATCGCGCGCTTCAAGACGCGCGCGTCGCAGATTGCAGCGGATTTCGGCATGAAGGGCTTCACGCTGGGTGACATTTCGGTGTCATCGACCGATCCGGGGTTTGAGCCCCGCCCCTTCATGGTCAAGGCCATGGCCATGCGGGCCGAGGCAGCTGATGCGCCTTTGCCTGTGGAGCCCGGCAAGGGTGTGCTGTCGGTGACGGTCAACGGCCAGGTGAACCTGACGCCCTGATCACTTGGGTTCGATGGCGGGGGGGCTCGTCGCGTGTGTGTTCGCGCCAGTGCCCCCCCACCAACACCTGGTGGGGCATGAACTGGGACTTGTACGCCATCTTCTGGCTCTCCGCGATCCAGTAGCCCAGGTACAGATACGACAGGCCCAGATCGTGGGTCTGCTGGATCTGCCACATGATGTTGTAGGTGCCGTAACTTGTGTGCGGCTCGGGCTCGTAGAAGGTGTAGACCGCCGACAGCCCGTCATTGAGGATGTCCAGGATGGACACCATCTTCAGCGTGCCTTGCGTCTGCCCGGGCTGGGCGGGCTCCCGGAATTCAACCAGGCGAG
>JACPOH010000004.1 GCA_016185075.1 Aquabacterium sp.
AGCGTCAGAGTTGGCGGAGATGGTGCCAACCTGAGCGATTTCCTTGGTGGTGGTAGTGGGCTTGGACTGCTTCTTCAGCTCGGTGATCAGGGCGGCCACAGCCTTGTCGATACCGCGCTTCAGGTCCATCGGGTTCATGCCGGCGGCGACCGAGGTCATGCCTTCGCGCACGATCGACTGGGCCAGCACGGTGGCGGTGGTGGTGCCGTCGCCAGCGTTGTCAGAGGTCTTGGAAGCGACTTCCTTGACCATCTGGGCGCCCATGTTCTGGAGCTTGTCCTTGAGTTCGACTTCCTTGGCCACGGACACACCGTCCTTGGTCACGGTGGGGGCGCCGAACGAGCGCTCCAGCACCACGTTGCGACCCTTGGGGCCCAGGGTGACTTTGACGGCGTTGGCCAGGATGTTCACGCCTTCAACCATGCGGTGACGGGCGTCTGCGCCAAAGATGACGTCTTTTGCTGCCATGTGAATTCTCCGAAATCAGTATGTGGGGGTGTCTTGTCTTGCTTGGTGAGTCAGCCGATTACTTGGCGACAACAGCAAACAAATCTTCTTCGCGCATGACCAGCAGCTCTTCGCCATCGACCTTGACGGACTGGCCAGAGTACTTGCCGAACAGGACGCGGTCGCCCACTTGAACGTTCAGGGCGACGAAATCACCCTTGTCATTGCGCTTGCCAGGACCCACGGCGAGCACTTCGCCCTGGTCAGGCTTCTCGGCGGCGGCGTCGGGGAGGACGATGCCCGAAGCGGTCTTGGTTTCTTGTTCCAGGCGCTTGACGATCACGCGATCGTGCAGAGGACGCAGTTTCATGACTTCTCCTGTCTCTTGAGACATCGGTTTGACAATGGCTTCCAAGTAAGCATGCGCTCACTTGATCAGCGTTGAACGGTTTTTTCTTCATGCGGAAACCGCATGCCACCGTCCTCGGGCACCGAATGATTAGCACTCGTTGCCGGTGAGTGCTAACGATTATAGGGACGGTCTGTGAAGTTTCAAGAGGGGGCTTCAAACACGGGCTGGGTCGAGGGGGTTCGATTCGCCATTGCCCGCCCTTGAAGGGCGATTCACACCGCCGATTTTTCTTGATTGGCAAGGGCGGCTGGCCTGCCTAGTCTGAGCGTGGTGCATCACCACACTTTGAACGAACAGGAGACCCTCATGACCAACCGCTTCCGCCTCCGCTTTGCTCACGCCTCGCTGGCCATGGTGGCGACGGCCTTCGCCGTCGCCAGCGCCCCGGCTCAAGCCGGCTTCCTGAGTGACGCGATCAGCAAGATCCTCACCCTGCCCAGCTACGGCCCGATACCCAATCTGCTCGACAACCAGCCGGTCGCTACCGACACGTGTGATGTCCGCAACCGCGCACACACCGAAAGCGCCACGGGAGACCGCATCGGGGTGCGCCAGTATGGCTGCGTGGTGAACAACCGCAATGTGGTGTTCACCGTGTCCATCCCCAAGGCCTGCGAAACCCAGCACTGCGGCCTGATCGTTGACCAGCACGGCGCGACCATGAACGCCGAGCAGCAGAACAAGGGCACCCAGCTCCGCGAGTGGGGCTGGAAGGCCATGGGGCTGGGTGCACCGACACCGTACATCGTGGTGCAGCCCAATATGACGGACCTGCTCGACAACCAGACCGGCCAGCTCGATCTGAAGTCGGTCACGGGCCTGCCCTACACCAATGAGCTGCCCGCCTTGCTCACGTTTGTGCACAACATCGTGCAGTCGCTGCAGGTGGACCCTCGTCGTGTTCACTTCCACGGTTTTTCTCGGGGTGGCTTCACCGCCGACAAGATCTATTGCGATCCGGCGACCCGCGACCTGTTCGCCAGCTATGTCGGTTCGGGCGCCTTCCTGAGCTGTGCCGTCAGCAGGCCTTTCATGCAGTTCATTGGCCTGACCGATCCGAACGTGGCGCTGGCCGATGCCGTCGCCGCGACATTCCACCGCGCTGGCGCACAGTCAGAGATGCTCCATGAGAGCCCCAACTGGACCACACCCAGCTTGCAGTTCGTCGGCCTGAAACCCGTGCTGACGGGCAAGTACCAGCATGTGCGCTACACCCTGGGCGAGCACAAGCTCGAAGTCCTGCGCCATTCAGGTGCGGCGATTCCGCTGGCGGGGCACTGCCTGCCGCGTCAGGGGCCTGCCGACTGGCTGGTTTGCCCGGCAGACTTCGACATGGGCCGCAAGATCGTCGAGTTCTTCATCCAGAACCCGGTTGCACCGGCCACGCCATGAGCCTCATGCGGGCCCACCCGGGCCTTCATGGTTATCACCGTTGCGTGGCACCACAAAGCTCGTTCAACTGAACGGGCTGTGTGATGGAGCCCCGATCTCTGATGGACCTGGCAGGTGAACTACGAGGCCGCGATGCCGACGTGCTGATCGAGGTGGCTGCCGAGATGGGCATCACCTGGGCCGAGCTTTCTGCCCACACCTCCATGCAAGGGCTGCCCTGGCGTGCCGTTTCTCTGCGGTCAGCCACGGACTTCGTCCAGTTGCTGGTCAATGCGCAACGCCTGGGCGGCGCCCGTGGGCTCGCCTTGCTGTGGGGGCGGCGGGTGGGTCTGCATGCCCTGGGCAGCCTTGGCATGGCCGTGATGAGCGCGGCCACCATCGGCGACGCGACCAGCTATTTCCTGAACCTGCACCGTCTGCTGCAAGTGCCCTTTCGGTTCGAGGTGGAGACCGTGGGCGATGAGGTGCACATGCGCACGGTCTACATCCCGGAGCGCAAAGGGCACCCTGAGGTGATCTTCCACGCGGACTGCCTGGCAGCCATCTGCGTCACGGGTCTGAGCACGCTGCTGGGCCGGCACGCGAAGGCGAGACGCTACCTCACGCCGGCCCCGAGTTGCACGCGGCACAGCTTGTACCTGGATGCCATGTGCGAGGAACTGCTTGTCCAGACCGATGTTGACTGCACGCTTGTCTACCCCGCCACCTTGCTCGATGAGCCCATCTCCACCCGAAACCGGTCGCTCGAGCAGGAACACCGCAAGGTGATCGAGGCCGCGTTTCACCACGGCTCGGGCCAGCCCGACCTGCGACAGCGCGTGACCCGGATTCTGCAGGAGCGCCTGGCCGACCCACCTTCACTCAAACAGATCGCACAGCAGCTTGGCATCAGCGAGCGGAGCCTGCGCGGGCAGCTGGAGCAGGCCGGCCTCAGCTACCGGGATCTGCTCGCCGAACTCCGACGCGAACAGGCCGAGTTGCTGCTGAAAGAAGGCCGGTCGGTGCGACAGGTCTGCGCGACCTTGGGGTACTCGGACCCGACCAACTTTCGCAAGGCGTTCAGACGCTGGACGAATCAGGCGCCGTCGTCATGGCGCGCACAGCGCTGACCACCGGCATGGCCACGCCAGCCGAGCTGAACGTGGACACCCCCTATTCCGTCATGTGAAAGTCGCTCGGGCACGTGCTAGATTGACTGCGCTGTGCCACCGTGGCGGCCCACCTCGCCGCCTTGATTCGATCAAAACCTGGGAAGACGGAGAGAAAAGCATGCTTGCACGAGCGACATACAACGCAGTCACGCACCACAGAGGGCGAAGCAGCTACATGCTCAGCTTGCGGAGCCGCGAAACCTCTCGCCGACGGATATGGACATCCGTGACCTCGGTCAAGAGCAATGATGACGCCGAACGGCAGGTGGCCGCCATCAAGCGGTCTGTCACCAAGGACTGCTACTTCAACATCACGGACTTTGGATCCGACGCCGGCCCGGCCAATGTGGTCGAACAGATCAAGTTCTTCAAGTCGGTTCCGGGCATCAAGTTCAAGGACTGCAATGTCATCGTCAACGTCGCCAGCTCGGGCGACAACTGGCAGCAGCGCATGGAGTTGATCGCCTCGATGTTCGACAGCGGTGACTTGCCCAAGTCCTTCATGTTGGTCAAGGGCAGCCAGGGCCTGGCCTTATCCAGCGACGTGTCGGACATCCAGAAGCTGTCGGAGCGCTACGCCAAAATGTGCGACTGGACGCGCCGCAACGGCTTCGACCTGACGCTCGTGGCGGACATCACCGGGCATTCCGGCTATGTGCAAGACCAGGTGCGCCGCAAGATCGATCTGGGTGCCACCACGATCAACACCCACCCCACCGTGGACCCCTCGCAGGTGACGGCGCAATCCAGACGTTTTCTGGCAGAAACCATCGCTGACACGGGTCTGGAGATCGTCCTGGGGCAGCTGTGTCACACCAAGACGCTGTACGCGAAGTACAGCCGCGACGGCCAGGGGCCGCGCGTCAACCTGGGTACCGGTGCGGACCTCTACCCCGTTTCCTCCCTGCTTCAAGCATGTGCCTCGACCGATGGCTGGGATGCCCTGACAGAGCTGGGCGCGAGCAGTTCGATGCTGTTGCAGAAACAGGTGGCACCGCTTCAGGTGCCGACCAGGAGCTTTCAGTCCCGGATCGGGCTGGGCGTGGGTGAACAAGACCTGAAGGTCGTGGCCACCTTGATCGAGAACGAGCCCCTCGACATCACCGTGGCCATGGACCGGCTGCTGGGTGACCATGCCCCGCCCCACTTCCCCTTGAGCGAAGCCATGCTCAAGAGCCTGGCACGACGGTACACCGACGGCGCCGACGACGCGGAGTTCCCGCCACCTGACAAGCGCTGAATGCCGGAAGGCACCACCGCAGAAACCTTCAGCGCCTCACCAGCTGCACCGCCAGCTCGTGCCCCACGGGCAGCTTGGGGTGCGGCACCTGCTCATACGGTGGCTTGGGCCACACCCAGCTGGATTCGGGGAACAGCACGCGCATGGCATTGATGTCGCAGTGGTAGGGCGGCCCTTCGATGAGGCCCTCCTGGGTGGCTGCGGGCCTGGGCATCTGCATGAACAGGGCAAACAGGCTGCCGCCCGGCCTCACCCAGCTGGCCAGCTGTGCCGCGTAGCGCAACCAGTGTTCCGGGTGGATGGCGCACAGGCAGGTCTGCTCGTAGACCGCATCAAAGGGCTCTTGTGGCGCGTAGCTCAGCACGTCGGCCTGCTCGATGCGCGCCGTCACGCCGGCCTGCTCGCAGGTGGCCTTGGCGCCTGCCACGGCGGCGGGCGTGTAATCCAGACCGGTGACGTCAAAACCGCGGCGGGCCAGTTCGGCCACTTCCCAGCCATTGCCACAACCGGGTACCGCGACGCGGCAGGGCTGCAGCAGGCCCTGATCCAGCCATTTGAGCAACTGGGCGCTGGGTGCGCCACGGTCCCAGCCCGTTTGTTTGCTTTCGAAGCGCGCTTGCCAGAATTCGGTGGTGGGGCCAGCCATGAGGTGAGACTCCTGCAGCGGTGATCAGGCCTTCTTGACGAACTCGGTCTTGAGTTGCATCGGCCCGAAGCCATCGATCTTGCAGTCGATGTCGTGGTCGCCGTCGATCAGGCGGATGTTCTTGACCTTGGTGCCCACTTTCACCACCGACGAGGAGCCCTTGATCTTGAGGTCCTTGATGAGGGTGACCGTGTCGCCGTCTTGCAGCACATTGCCGTGGGCATCTTTCCAGACACGGGCTTCGGCCACCGCTTCAGCGGGCTCAAGCGCATTCCATTCGTGCGCGCAGTCCGGGCAGATGAACAGGTCGCCGTCCTGGTAGGTGTACTCGGACTGGCATTTCGGGCAGGACGGCAGGGTGCTCATCGCGGGGATCCTCTCGTGTGGTCGGCGTGGAGTCTACCGCGCCGCTTGTCTAGAGGCCGCCCGAGAAGCCGCCTGGGAAGCCCCGCCCCATCAAGCCGTCAGGCGCGGCACCGCGGGCTCGCCAGACACGGCCTTGCTCAGCTCCTGCCACAGCTGCTGGCGTTCATCCTGACTCAGCTGACTGGCCAGCCGGTGAACGTCGCGAACGATGTCTTCCCTGGTGGGCGCCTTCTTGCCCTTGAGCTCCTGGATGCGCTTGACCATCGACTCGTAGCCCTCCAGCTTGTCGGCCCCATCCGGCTGCTTGATCACGGTGGCCTTGTCGGCCTCCACCAGCGGCGTCAGCACATCCAGGATGCGCCCGAGTTGCCGGCCATAGCTGTATTGGCTGCCGATGTCCCGCTCCAGGCTGGGGTTGCCGGAGTTGACCGTGTTGATGTTGAGCAGGCCGATCTGGCCGACCGCCTCACCCCAGGTCCTGATCCACTGCGACACGTCGCCAGAAAGGGGGAGCTTGTTGTGGGCCAGCAGGTCCGTGGCGCCCTTGACCCAGGCCTGGCCGAGTTGGGTGACCCATTGCGGGTACATGCTCCAGCTGATGACGGGTTTTCTGCGAGGCATTGACACCCTCAAGCCGCGCTCACCTCATGCCCAGCAGCTGCCTGGCCTCTTGCGCCGTGGCGACCTCGCGGCCGAGCTCCTTGGCCAGGCGTGCCACGCGGGCCACCAGCTGGGCATTGCTCTGCGCCAACTCGCCCTTGCGGTAATGAATGTTGTCTTCGAAGCCAACCCGCACATGCCCGCCCCACAAGATGCCCAGCGTGGCCATGGGCAATTGCGCGGGCCCGATGCCGGCCACCGTCCAGGTGCAGCCCTGTGGCAGCTCCGACAGCAGGTACAGCAAGGCCTGGGGCGTGGCAGCCATGCCACCGGGCACGCCCATCACGAAGTCAAAGTGGGCCGGGCTGGGCAAGCTGCCTTTGGCGAGCCAGCGTCTGGCCGTCGCCAGCATGCCGCTGTCGAAGATCTCCAGCTCGGGCTTGACACCGTGTGCCCGCATCTCGGCGGCGAACAGCGCGATGTCATCGGGCCGATTGAGGAAGACGTCGTTGCCAAAGTTGACCGAACCCATGGAGAGCGTGGCCATCTCGGGCTGGAGTGACACGGGCGCGAGCCGCTCCTGCGGCGTCATGCCCACCGCACCGCCTGTCGAGATCTGCACGATCACGTCGCAGCGCTTGTGCACCTCGTCGATGATCTCCCGATAAACAGCCTTGTCCTGGGTGGGCGTGCCGTCAGGATGGCGGGCATGCACATGCACGATGCTGGCGCCTGCAGCAGCGCACTCGGCCGCAGCGATGCCGATTTCTTCAGGGGTGATGGGCAAGGCCGGCTGCTGCGCGCGCGTGACCTCGGCCCCGGTGAGCGCCGCGGTGATGATGAGCTTGTCCATGATGTGCCCCTTATCGGCCATGGCCGGGTGCGCGCTGGCAGCTGGCCGGCACCACACAGGTACCCGAAGCACGGCACACCACCACGGGCTGGGGCAGCACGTCGCACGCGGAAGGCTGATCAGGCAGCCTGGCCGAGCTGATCACCTTGCGTGCTTCGAACACCATCTTGCGCGAGGTCTTGCCCAGGCTGACGATGCGCCCCTCGGCCTCGATGTAGTCCCCCGCCCTCACGGGCGCCAGGAACTCGACGCTGTCATACGCGGCGAACAGGCCTTCATCGCCGTCGCTGCGGATCAGCAACTCGGTGGCCACATCGCCAAAGAGCTGCAACAGGCGGGCGCCATCCACCAGTTCGCCGGCGTAGTGGGCATCGTGCGCGCCCATGCGCAGGCGGATCAGGCTGGTGAAGGCTGTGTGAGGGGCGGTGTCCATGATGAGCTCCTGCTTTCAAGGCGCATGGCGCCGGGCCCACTCTTCAATGATGAAAGAGGCCACGTTCTCGGCATAACAGCCTGGCCCGAAGCCGGCGTCATAGCCCAGCTCCTTGGCCAGCTCGTGGGTGATGCGCGGCCCGCCCACCACGAGGATGAGCCGCTCGCGCAAGCCTTCGGCTTCCAGGATGTCCGACAGGCGCGTGAGGTTGTCGAGGTGGATGTTCTTTTGCGTGACCACCTGCGACACCAGGATGGCATCGGCCTGCTCCTCGATGGCGCGCGCCACCAGCGCTTCGGAGTCCACTTGCGCGCCCATGTTGATGGCGCGGATCTCGTGGTAACTCTCCAGGCCCTTGTGGCCGTTGAAGCCCTTCATGTTCATGATGGCGTCGATGCCCACGGTGTGCGCATCGGTTTCGATGCAGGCGCCCACCACCACCATCTTGCGCTTCATGAGGCTGGCGATCTTCGCGTTGACAGCGTCCTTGTCGAGCACCTCGAACTCGGGCCTGGCCACCTTGATGCCGCTCATGTCCACACGGTGGCGACATTGCCCGTAGAGCACGAAGAAAGAGAAGTCCGGCCCCATGGCCTCGCCGTGCACGATGGCGGGCTCGTCCAGGCCCATCTGCAGCGCGAGCTGGCGTGCAGCCTCCTTGGCGTTGTCGCTCAAAGGCCGGGGCAAGGTGAATGAGAGCTGCACGCGGCCATCGTCCATGGTGTCGCCATAGGGCTTGACCCATTGCGCCGGGCGAGTGCTTTCGCTGGGAATGTGGCTCATGGTGTCGCTCCTCAAGGCAGCATCAAGGCCGGGAAGGGGTTGAAATAGCCCGCTGCTTTGGGCACCACGCCATCGAGGCCTTTGCCGCCTGTGAGCGTGCGCGAGATATCGGCAAAGGTGCCTTTGGCAATGGCCGCCGGCAAGCCGGTTTCTTCGATGTGTGCCAGCAGGCTCACCGTCTCGGCCAGCACCTGCTGCGCGCGTTGCTCGATGCGGCCACCGGGCGTGAACTGGATCTCTTCATGCAGATCACGCAGGTTGCCAAACACGTAGCGCGCGTTCTGAATGGCCAGGAAACGGTCCTGCATCAAAGGGGTGTGGATGGCCTCGGTCATCATGCCCAGCAAGTGGATGTTCTGCTGCGTGAGCACGCTGGTCACATTGAACAAGGCATCCTGGATGTGCCCTTTGAAGATGTTGCCCGTCATGTGCTTGGTGGGCGGCATGTACTTCAGGCAGGCTTCCGGGAAGACCTGGCGCACCAGTTGCGCGTGAGCCAGCTCCCACAGAAAGCCGTTTTCCAGCGCAGGGTTGATCTCGAACGCATGACCCAGGCCCATCTGATCGGGCTTCAGGCCGCTAAGGTAGGCGAACTGCTCGTTGATCAGCTGGGAGGCCAGCACGGTGTGGGCCGCCTCGTAGGCATCGGCGGTGGTGAGGTAGTTGTCCTCGCCGGTGTTGATGATGATGCCGGCATACGCATTGACCATGCGCGAGAAGAACTGGTCCACGAAGGTGCGCTGCATGTTGATGTCGCGGAAGATGATCCCGTACATCGAGTCATTGAGCATCATGTCCAGGCGCTCCATGGCGCCCATGGCGGCGATCTCGGGCATGCACAGGCCCGAGCAGTAGTTGGTCAGGCGGATGTAGCGGCCGATCTTGTGCCCGACTTCGTCCAGCGCGGCGCGCATGAGCCTGAAGTTCTCTTGCGTGGCGTAGGTGCCGCCAAAGCCTTCGGTGGTGGCGCCATAGGGCACGTAGTCCAGCAGGCTCTGCCCGGTGGATCGGATCACGGCGATGACGTCGGCGCCCTGCTCGGCGGCGGCACGGGCCTGCACGATGTCTTCGTAGATGTTGCCTGTGGCCACGATGAGGTAAAGCCAGGGCGTGCGGGCTTCGCCGCAGTGCGAGATGGCGGCATCGCGCGTGGCACGGTTGGCCGCGATGCGTTCACAAGCGCGGGCGGCCAACGCATCGGCCATGCGGCGCGCCTCGCCTTCGCCTGCCGTGCCTGCCGGGTTGTGCAGCATGAGTTCGCCGGCGGCCACGGCCAGCGCCACCTGCTGCGCACTCAGGCCACGCTCGGCCATGGCTGCTGCCACTGGCAGGGCCGCGCCGTGTTGCAGCAGGCCTTGCGCCTGCAAATGGCTCACCACCCGGTTGGGCAAGGGCACCTGGTTGTCGTCGATGCCGTCCACCCCCATCAGGCGCAGCGTGGCCCGCTCCACCGAGGTGGTGGTGAAACGGTGCATGTCGTCATAGACCTGCCGGGCAATGCGCCGTGCCATGTCGCGGGCGCGGTCGATCTTGGCCTGATCCAGCGTGAGTCGGCTCATGGTGCCTCCTGACACAACAACACATCGGTGACGGGGTGAGCGGGCAAGGCGACGCGGGCCTCGTGCAGGAAAGCGCGCGCCTCGAAGCTGCCACCAAAGGGAGAAAACGGGTTGAGCGTCACACCCAGCAGGCGAATGGGGCGCATGGCCAGCAAGCGCCCGCCGTCGGCCTCAAACGCGTGGACATCGGCTGCATCGATGAACAGCTTGGTGCCATCGGCCACCACCAACGTCAGGCCGGGGTGACGCGCCAGCAGCGTCGATACCGCGCGCCACAGCATCCGGCCCACCGCGCCGGACACGGCCACCAACGCGATGCCGGTACGCGCGTTCTCGCCCGTCGCCTTCGACTGCACCTCCGCCTGCGCATCAAGCTGCGTCTGCAGCGCCAACAGGGCCGCACCCGCATTCAAGGTGGCGATGGGCTGGCTGAACAGGCACTGGCCACGGTGATCCCACACACCCACACCGCCTTGCGCCAACGTGCCTTGCACGCGCTCGGCTACATCGGCCGGGGCCGCTGCAATGCCCAGGATCGCGAGGCGGTCGCGTGTCTTGCGCAGCACATCGCCCATGCCGCCACCCAGGGCCGCCCCGGTGGCCAGGATCACGCCATCGGCGATGGCAGGCGAAGCGTGGTGGCTGCGGCCCAGGGCGCCATCCAGCAGAACCAGTTCGGCCCCGCATCGTTGGAGCAGCCCGATCACCTGGTGCTGGTCGTGGCTGCGTGGTGCGTGTACCTGTGGCTGCGCCAGCGCCAACC
>JACPOH010000363.1 GCA_016185075.1 Aquabacterium sp.
ACCGTGGACGGCCAGGGCCGCAAGATGTCCAAGTCCGTGGGCAACACGGTGGCGCCGCAAGAGATCAGCACCAAGATGGGCGCCGAGATCATCCGCCTGTGGGCTGCGTCCACCGACTACTCGGGCGACCTGGGCATTGACGACAAGATCCTCGCCCGCGTGGTGGACGGCTATCGCCGCATCCGCAACACCCTGCGCTTCCTGCTGGCCAACACGTCTGATTTCAATCCCGAGACGGATGCCGTGCCGCTCACCGAACTGCTGGAAATCGACCGCTATGCGCTGGCCCGTGCCTCTCAGTTGCAGGAAGACATCCTGGCCCACTACGAGCGCTACGAGTTCCACCCGGTGGTGGCCAAGCTGCAGGTCTACTGCTCGGAAGACCTGGGCGCCTTCTACCTCGATGTGCTCAAGGATCGCCTCTACACCAGCGCCGCCAAGAGCCACGCCCGCCGCGCCGCACAGACCGCGCTGTGGCACATCACGAACGGCATGCTGCGCTGGATGGCCCCGTTCCTGAGCTTCACCGCTGAGGAAGCCTGGAAGGTCTTCAACGGCGGTGAGTCGATCTTCACTGAAACCTACTGGGACTTCCACGAAGCCGACAAGGACACCGAACTGCTGGCCAAGTGGTCGCGCATCCGTGCCTTCCGCGAAGAGTGCAACCGCCAGATCGAAGAGGTGCGCACCCGTGGTGAAGTGGGCGCCTCGCTGCAGGCCAACCTGTTCGTCACCATCAGCGCCGATGACCAGCGCCTGCTGGCCGACCTGCGCAGCCTGGGCGATGACCTCAAGTTCGTGCTGATCGTGTCTGCCGTCGAGCTGGCTGAAGGCCACGCCACGCAGATCGAAGTCAACCCGTCCAAGGCCGTGAAGTGCGAGCGCTGCTGGCACTACCGCGATGACGTTGGCAGCAACCCCGAGCACCCCACCATCTGCGGCCGTTGCGACAGCAACCTGCATGGCGAAGGTGAACACCGCGAACACGCCTGAGCATCCACATGGCCACCAGAAAGTCCGCATCGGGTGCCAACCAGGGGCTCTTGCCCTGGCTGGGCATCGCCTTCATCCTGATCCTGCTGGATCAGTTCACCAAGGTCCTGATCCTGGGCGCATTCCAGCTGGGTGATGGCCGCCAGGTGCTGTCCTTCTTCAACGTCGTGCGCGTGCACAACACCGGTGCGGCCTTCTCTTTCCTGGCCCACGCGGGCGGCTGGCAGCGCTGGTTCTTCGTGGGCTTGGCCTTTGTCGCCACCGGCTTCATCCTCTACATGCTGCGCCAGCACAGCGGCCAGAAGCTGTTCGCCTGGGCCATGTCGCTGATCCTGGGTGGGGCCATCGGCAACGTCATCGATCGGCTGGTGCACGGCTCCGTGGTGGACTTCCTCGACTTCCACTGGGCCTTCCTGGCGCCCATGTTCCCCGGCGGCCATTTCCCGGCCTTCAATGTGGCCGATTGCGGCATCACCATCGGTGCCGGTCTGCTGATCCTGGATGAATTGCGCCGCGTTCGTCGCGCTTGAATACCTATCGCGACAAAAAACGGGCTGAAGTGCGGCCGTGCATCCGCTTTCCCCGTGTTTTCACCAGTGACGCAGGTCAAATCCAGGCGTACTTTTCTCCCATCGAAGGTTCTTCGAAGGGGAACGCATGGGTACGGCTGGTCGTCTGACACATCATGTCCTGGTCTCTCGTCGTCGCACGCACCGTCGTCGCCCGACCCTTCGCAGGGCGCACACCTGGCCCGCGCACCCTTCCCAGCAAGACGCCTCGCCGTCTGAACTGGAGTTGCCCTCGCGTTTCCTGACGCCGGTGGCGGAGGCCCCTCTGGCGCCCAGCATGACGCTGGCTTCGGCGCCTGGGCAGGTCGACGTCACGGCCGTCATCGAGGCCGATCCGGCAGACGCCGAGCGGCGCACCAGTGTGCTGGACATGCCGCTGGCGCAATTGAGCTGGCATGACCCGTTCGAGTGGCTGTCTCGGGGCTGGCACGATTTCACGCGCGCCCCATTGATCGGCCTGTTTTACGGCGCGTGTTTTGTCCTCATGGGCTGGCTGCTCGCGGCCTGCTTCCACCAGGCACCCGAATACACACTGGCCTTGTCGGCCGGCTTCCTGTTGCTCGGGCCCTTCCTGTGTCTGGGCTTGTACGAGGTCAGCCGCCGTCTGGGGCGTGGCGAGCCCTTGAGCATGTGGTCGTCTCTGACGGCTTGGCGCGTCAGCAGCGGGCAGCTGGCCATCTTTGCCTGCGTGCTGCTGGTGCTGGAGATGCTGTGGGGGCGCTCGGCCATGATCGTGTTTGCGATCAGCTTCGATGGCGTGCCGGACTTCAGCGGCCCCTTGTCGTCGATGATGACCGAGGAGTACCTCACCTTCTTTGCGGCCTACATGGCCGTGGGCGCCTTGTTCGCCGGCCTGATCTTCGCCTTCAGCGTCATCTCCATGCCCATGATGCTGGAC
>JACPOH010000364.1 GCA_016185075.1 Aquabacterium sp.
CAACAGGATGACCGGCATGATCGTGGGTGCCGTGATCTCGTTGAGCTTGGTGTCCAGTGCGTACTCATACAGCCAGACCACCACGGCCACCACGAGGAAGTAGGGCAGCAGCGGGACGATCTGACGCAGCATGGCGGGCAGGGCGACGATCGGCGACTCGATGTTGGCACGCTGGGTGCGCAGCATCTGAGACGTCAGGAAGAACAACGTCGAGGTCAGCAGGAACACATAGAAGCCCCAGAGGTAGAGGCCGCTGGTGGTCACTTGCTTGTTCAGTGCGGCGATCATCACCACCAGCAGGCAGGGGCGCAGCACCACGCCCAGCGAGCCGGACATGGCGGTGGCAGCCAGTGCGAACTGGCGCGAACCACCCGAGGCACGCACCTCGTGGTAGATGATGCCGCCAGCGGCGATCACGAACACGCCGGATGCGCCGGTGTAGGCCGTGGCCACGGCCGCGAACAGCAAGATGATGTAAGTCAGCAGCTGGGGCGACAGGCTCCACGGACGCAGCACGTTCATGAACAGGTCAACGATACGACTTTGCTTGAGCAGCATGCCCGACCAGATGAACAGACCCAGGTTCATGAAGATGGAAGGCAACTCCATCAGCTGGTTGATGTAGATGGCCAGACCAGCGTGGTGCCCCTTGATCAGGAAGTAGACGCCAGCAATGGTGGCCATCTGCGCATACAGCGGGATGGACAGGAAGGCGCCAGACCAGTCACCTTCACCGTACTGGGACTTCACCGGCATGATCACACGCTTGAGGTTGATCAGCAGCAGGATCGTGAACAGGGCCATCCAGATGTAGTGGAGCAGGGGGTGCTCGATGGGCACGCCAGAACCTTGCAGGATCTGGTAGTAGCGCACGCACGAGAACAGCAGCAGGGCCGAGGAGATCACCTGCGACACCGATTGCAGCAGGTAGTCCTTCGTGTAATGGCCGGGGCGGATGCCGATGTGGTGGAAGCCCAGTGTCGTGGTCACGGCAGCAATGGCCACCATCAACAGCAGGATCAGGGGGCGGTTGTCCGTGCCGATCTGGAACAGGCCGAAGAAGCTGGTCTCCAGGGTGCGGTAAGCCTTGACCTGCGGCGTCTGGTGTTGAACCACCTTGGCATACAGCTCATGCTTGGCTTTACAGATCGCCAATGCCTGTTCGATCGACTTGCGCAGCACGGCAGGGTCGGTCGCCTTTTGATCACCGAACAGATCGTCGATGTCATCGCCGCCTGCCTTGGCCGCCGGTGCTGCGGACTGTTTGGCCAGTTCCGCGTCAACGTTGACGTTGGCATTGCAATCGGGCTTGACGGGTTCGGCGCGCAGCATGAAGTACTGCACTTGCGCCTGGGAGTCGCCGAACATCGATTCGCCCAGCTTGAGCAACTGGCCGTGGACCATCTCACCGGTACCGATGATCAAGGTCAGCAACAGCAGGGCAAAGACGGGGAGGCTGGAGAACCACTCAAGAATGGTTCGACCCAGGATCTTTCGGGATTCAGGGGTGTTCATTGGGCAATCACACGACCGGGCTGGCTTGTCGCGGCCAGCAGTCAGAGGGGAGGGCCTGCGACAGGCCCTTGGGGGAGTGAGCGGTAAGGTGTGACGGGCCGGGGCCCGCCACGGCTGGTCTTACTTCCAGTCTTCTTCAGACTTCGTCGTGCACTCGGGATCGGCCGGGTTCACGTTGCAGCGGATCTTCTTGATCACCTTCAGACCACGCTTGTCATACAAACCCTTCTGGGCGATGTCGATGCGGGATTCGCGCAGCATCAGGGTGTATTTGTAGGAGTTTTCCGAGCTCAACTCCATCCAGGTGGCCGGCGGGATGCTCGCATCGGCCTGCTTGATCAGCTGCATGGAGCGATCGAACTGGCTGGACCAGTATTCGCGGGACTTCTCGCCGAAACCGTCAGGGAACTTGGTCTTGTTCAGCACGACCTGGTAGGTCAGGATCATGATGGGGAAGCGCGTGATGGCACCCGTCTTGCCGATGCCCTTGTAGAGTTCCAGCGGCTTGTAGGCCAGCGTGGGCGCGGCGATCATGTCCACCGCGCCGTTGTTGAACTTGGTCGAGAAGTTGGTGATGTCAGCCGAGATGGGCTGGGCGCCGATGCGCTGGATCATCACGGCCTGGGCCTTGTCGTAGTCGAACGAGGCGATGCGCTTGCCGGCCAGGGCTTCCACGGTGTTGATCTTGCGATCATTGAGCACGGGGTAGGCGGCGCCCAGCGGCGTGATGCCACCGATTTCATAGTTGCCATCGACCATCAGCTTGGCGGCTGCAGGCGATGCGTAGGTCTGGATGATCTTGCGCACGACGTCATAGCTGGCGGCGATGTCGATCTTGCCGTCCTTGACGATGGTGGTGGCACCCAGCGTGTCGATCGAGCCGGCCACGGGGTTGAACTGACGGGTGCGGAAAGCCGTGGCGATCACGCCATCACATTGGCCGGTACGGAAGTCTTCGGAGGCCACGCGCTCGTCGGTGTAGCCCTTGAGTTCGATGTTGCCGCCGAACTTCTGCATGGCAACAGCGTAGTCCTTGGCCATGTTGAAGAGGTCACCTGCCGTACCCAGCAAGTCATAAACGCAAACCTTTTGCGCAGCTTGGGCGGATGTCACTGCACCCATGGCAACCAGCACGGCCAGGCCGGTCTGGCTCATTTTCTTGACCAACTTCATGATGTCTCCTCGATACCAAAAAGTCAGGGGCCCGTTAGCGGGACCCCTGAGCTTTGCCGATTTTCGGCACTTGAAAGCGACCACACGAGGTGGTCCGGATCGTTAGCTTTGTAACTATATCTGGTTGAAGGTTTCTTGAGGTAAACCCCCACCCACATACACGGGGGAAGGGAATTCCCTTGGGGTTTTACCTAGCGTTTATCGGTGGGGATCACTTCAGGAAGCTGTCGGCATCGACGTCGCCGCCGGCCTTCTCATCCCAGAACTTGCCCAGGCTGCCGATGGGCGTGCGGGTGCCCGTGGCTTGCGTCCACATGCGGTCCGACACGTTGACCATTTGCGATTGGGCGATCGCGTCGATCAGGCGGTATTCGGGGTTGGCCTTGAAGTCCTTGTTGGCGGTGAAGCGCTTGATGGTTTCGCGCACGGCAGCCTTGTCGTCCACCGATTGAGCGGCCACGGCGGCCATCACGTGAGCCAGGCGCACGCCAGCGGCTTCACCGATCTTCATGGACGTGTCGAAGGTACCCTTCACGTCCTTGCCTTCGGCGCCACCGGGGATGATGCTCCAGATGGCCGCACGCGCGGCATTGGGGGCACCCCACCACTTGGTGTTGTCCAGGCACTTCAGTGCCTTCTCGACCAGCGGGGCGGTGTCTGTGGGGACGCCAACGGTCTGTTGAGCCGAGATGTCGTTCTGCATGGCTTGCAGGCCGGCCACCGAGCCCAGCAGGTAAACCAGTTCGTCGAAGTCACGCTTGAAGCGGGGGCACTCGGAGCCGTACTTGATGAAGTACTTCTGCTCCATCTTGGTCCGCATGCGGTAGAAGGCCGTGTACTGGCGCTCGGCGGCCACCGCCAGCACGCGCTTCTGGGCGATGCGGGCATCTTGAGCTTCGTCAGCGCGCTTTTCACGTGCAGCACGCATGTAGCGCATTTCTTCCGTGATGGCCTGGTTTTCAGAGCACACGCCAGCCGAGGACATCAGCACGGCTTCCATCAGTGAAGGGTCACCGTAGAAGTTGCGGGCAGCGCCCACCAGCGGGCCGTTGACGGTGGCGAAGCTGCAGGCCATTTCCACGTCACGCGTTTGCAGCGTGGGGGGGGTGAAGCCGTCCTCCAGGATGCTGAGGGTCGTGCCACTCACGTTGGATTCGATCAGGGCGCAGCCGCCCATGGTCATCGCCGAAATGGCCAGCGCGGTCGACGTGAGCAGGCGGGTAATCCGAGAGGTCATCAACAAGTCTCCAACAAGAATCATCAGTGTTCACCAGCTTCGGGGCCAGGGCCGGTGTGTTGTGGCCGACGTCCTTCAAGGGCGTGAGGCAAGGTCCATTTGTCACGTGGCAAACGTTGTCCCGGGTCCCTGAATCCATCGCGCACCTGGCTGTTGCCGGGTACTTTGGGTGCATCTGCCAATGCCAAAAATTCCACGAAATTCTAGCCCCCGCAGGGGGTGCCCCCTCTGTTGGAAACCCTAGGGATAGCCCCCGAATGGCAAGCGAAAGTGAATAAAAAAGGCCCGTCCAGGACGGGCCCTGTTGGCGAGGGGCCATGCGCATCAACGGATGGGCTTGAAGCGCACGCGTTTGGGGCGGGCGCCTTCTTCGCCGAGGCGCTTCTTCTTGTCGGCTTCGTACTCCTGGTAGTTGCCATCAAAGAAGAACCATTGCGAATCCCCTTCGCACGCAAGGATGTGCGTACAGATGCGGTCGAGGAACCAGCGATCGTGGGAGATGATCATCGCGCTGCCGGCGAACTCAAGCAGGGCGTCTTCCAGGGCGCGCAGGGTTTCGACGTCCAGGTCGTTGGAAGGTTCGTCGAGCATCAGCACGTTGCCACCTTGAGCCAGGGTCTTGGCCAGGTGCAGGCGGCCGCGTTCACCGCCGGACAGGTTGCCCACCAGCTTCTGCTGGTCGTTGCCCTTGAAGTTGAAGCGGCCGATGTAGGCGCGCGAGGGCATCACGAACTTGCCCACGACGATGTTGTCCAGGCCGCCCGAGACGTCTTCCCAAACGGTCTTGTCGGCAGCCAGGCCTTCGCGGCTCTGGTCCACGAAAGCCAGGTGAGCGGTCTTGCCGATCACGACCTCGCCGCTGTCGGGCTTCTCGACGCCCTGGATCATGCGGAACAGCGTCGACTTGCCGGCACCGTTCGGGCCGATGATGCCGACGATGGCGCCAGCAGGCACCTTGAAGCTCAGGTTGTCGATCAGGCAGCGGTCGCCGAAAGACTTGGTGACGTTCTTGAACTCGATGACTTCATTACCCAGACGCTCGGCCACCGGGATGAAGATTTCGTTCGTCTCGTTGCGCTTCTGGTATTCGACGTCGCTCAGTTCTTCGAAGCGGGCCAGACGCGCCTTGGACTTGGCCTGACGACCCTTGGCGTTCTTGCGCACCCATTCCAGTTCCTGCTTCAGGGCCTTGGCGCGTGCGTCTTCGGTCTTCTGTTCCTGCTCCAGGCGACGTTCCTTGGCGTCCAGCCAGTCGGTGTAGTTGCCCTTGTAGGGGATGCCCGACCCACGGTCGAGTTCGAGGATCCACTCGGCGGCGTTGTCCAGGAAGTAGCGATCGTGGGTGATGGCCACCACGGTGCCGGGGAAGCGTTGCAGGAACTGCTCCAGCCAGTCCACGGACTCCGCATCCAGGTGGTTGGTGGGTTCGTCCAGCAGCAGCATGTCGGGCTTTGACAGCAGCAGGCGGCACAGGGCCACGCGGCGCTTTTCACCACCGGAGAGGTTGCCGATCACGGCGTCCCAGGCGGGCAGACGCAGCGCGTCGGCGGCGAGCTCGAGTTGCAGGTCGGTGTTTTCAGAACCGGCGGCGGCGATGATGGCTTCCAGCTCGCCTTGTTCGGCGGCCAGGGCATCGAAATCAGCGTCAGGTTCGGCGTAGGCGGCGTACACCTCGTCGAGGCGCTTCTTGGCAGCCAGCACGCCACCAATGCCTTCTTCAACCGCTTCACGCACGGTCTGCTCGGGGTTGAGTTGGGGTTCCTGGGGCAGGTAGCCGATCTTGATGCCAGGCATCGGGACGGCTTCGCCCTCGATGTCCTTGTCCACCCCTGCCATGATCTTCAGGAAGGTGGACTTGCCCGAGCCGTTCACGCCCAGGACGCCGATCTTGGCGCCCGGGAAGAAACTCAGGGTGATGTCTTTGAGGATCTGACGCTTCGGGGGGACGATCTTCCCGACGCGGTTCATTGTGAAAACGTACTGGGCCATGGCGCGCTCGCTCGAGGCGAGTAACTTGGATCAAACCGCGTAGCTTAAGGCAAGCGGCGGCCCTTTACGTTTTTTTGGTGCGTTTATCCGAGGGGATTCAGCCGCGCAGGCGCATGATCAGGTTTTCGGCCTCGGCCATGGCCTCGCGTTGGGCGTTCTCGTCTGTCATGAAGGCGAGTTCCTGCAAGGACATCTTCAGGTTCATCAGGCCGTCGCGCAGGCTGAACAGGGCTGCTTGGACCTCTTGCAGTTGAGTCTGACTGGGTTCCGGGGTGTTGGGGTGCGACATGGCCTGGTTCTCCTGCCCCCTTCAGTACTGACTTTGCCGAGCGAGGGGCGAGGCGCTGCAGGCATGCTGCCACTTTAGCCCCGGACCCCGTGTGAGGGTAGCGCTTGATTAAGGGGTGATGAAAGCAGACCGTCAGGATGCGGGGTTCAGTTTTGCAATGTGGGTTGTGTGGCCAGCCAGGCGGCCACCGCCTCGATGGAGGTATCCAGCGCCCATTGTTTGCGTCTTCCGGATGCGCCGCGCAGCAACTCGACCTGGCTTTGAGAGAGGCCCAGTTCGTGGGCGAGCCATTTGCGCAGCGCGTCGTTGGCTGCGCCATCGACCGGCGGGGCGGCCAGCCTGATGCGCAAGGCGCCATCGTGCCAGCCGACCAACTCTGTCTTCTTGGCGTTGGGCGAGACACTGATGTCGAGTACGGCTCGTTGGGTCTGGCCTTTGCCTTCCTGGCGCAGGCAGGGCCATGGAGTCGATGGTGTAGGGCTGGGCTTGCTCATGCTGGGCAGGTGGCTGCGGCAAAAGAAAAACCCGGCCGGAGCCGGGTTTGAGAACATCAGTGATGCACTGATGTGGATTCACGCAAGGTGAATCAGGGCTTGTTGCCCGTCGGGAAAGGCCACGCGGCTTGAGGGCTCAGTGTGGTCTTTGCAGCCGGAGCAGCTGCCTTTTTAGGGGCAGGGGCAGGGGCAGGCTTGGCGGGGGCAGGCTTCTTGGCAGCGGCCTTCTTGGCAGGCGCCTTCTTGGCAGCGGCCTTCTTGGCAGGCGCAGCCTTCTTGACGGCAGCCTTCTTCACTGCAGCCTTTTTGGCGGGTGCAGCCTTCTTGACCGCTGCCTTCTTGGCGGGTGCGGCCTTCTTGACTGCTGCCTTCTTGGCTGGAGCCTTCTTCACGGCGGCCTTCTTGGCGGGCGCAGCCTTCTTCACAGCGGCCTTCTTGGCCGGGGCAGCCTTCTTGGGTGCCACTTTCTTCGCAGTTGCCATACGGATCTCCTTGATCAAGTTGCAAAGAGCACTGCACTGCGGACTGCAGTACAGGGATCCATCACCCATCGCCCCCTAGGATCTGAGCGCGGTGTGATGAATGGGGTAGGTCGGGTGGACATATCCTGGGGTGATCCTTTTGCTCTTGTGCACTCTTTGCGGCACTGAGGAATCAATCCCAGGACAGGGCGCCGCCCGACTGGTATTCAATAACTCGGGTCTCGAAGAAGTTGCGTTCCTTCTTCAGGTCAATCATTTCACTCATCCACGGGAAGGGGTTCTCTTCATTGGGGAACAACTCTTCCAGACCGATTTGCGTGGCACGACGATTGGCGATGTAGCGCAGGTAGCCCTTGAACATGGACGCGTTCAGGCCCAGCACACCGCGCGGCATCGTGTCTTCTGCGTATCGGTATTCCAGTTCCACAGCTTTAATGAAAAGCGCCTTGATTTCTGCCTTGAACTGGGCAGTCCAGAGGTGCGGGTTTTCCAGTTTGAGCTGGTTGATGAGGTCGATACCGAAATTGCAGTGCATCGATTCATCGCGCAGGATGTATTGATACTGCTCGGCAGCGCCCGTCATCTTGTTCTGGCGACCCAGTGCCAGGATCTGGGTGAAGCCGACATAGAAGAACAGGCCTTCCATCAGGCAGGCGAACACGATCAGCGACTTCAGCAGCGTCTGATCGGCTTCTTGTGTGCCGGTCTTGAAGTTCGGGTCCATGATCGCTTCGATGAAGGGAATCAGGAACTCGTCCTTGTCACGGATGGATTGGACTTCATGGTACGCGTTGAAGATCTCGGACTCATCCAGGCCCAGCGATTCAACGATGTACTGATAGGCGTGTGTGTGGATGGCTTCTTCAAAAGCCTGGCGCAACAGGAACTGGCGGCACTCGGG
>JACPOH010000365.1 GCA_016185075.1 Aquabacterium sp.
AAGGCTCTACACTTATCCACAGCTGACCACCCTTTGGTCGGCTACCAGCCCTGGCTCAATATTGGATCGGCACGGTGGCTCAGATTTGGATCGGCGCGGACACAGTTGGGCGCTGAATTTTGGTGGCCTGGGGCGGAATCGAACCACCGACACGCGGATTTTCAATCCGCTGCTCTACCAACTGAGCTACCAGGCCATCTCTTCACTTCAAACTGCGTTGCAGCGATCAGCGAAGACTTAGAGTATACATCAATTTGCAGCAGTTTTCTTGCTGCGGCCCAAATCAACACCAAGTTGTTTGAGCTTGCGATACAGATGGGTGCGCTCCAGGCCCGTCTTCTCGGCCACGCGGGTCATGCTGCCGCCTTCGCGGGCCAGGTGGAACTCGAAGTAGGCGCGTTCGAAGTCATCGCGGGCTTCGCGCAGGGGGCGGTCCAGCTCGAAGCTTTGCTCATGCGAGGGGCCGCTGGGTGCAAGGCCGCTCATGACGGGGGTGGTTTGCGTGGAGCCGTAGGCCACCGGGCTGGTGTGGTGATGCGCATCGCCACCGACCAGTTCACTGCGCACGGGCGAGATCATGCCGCTGATGCCGGCGTAGGACGATGCGGCCGTGATGGGCGTGACCGTGGCCAGGTGAACCGGCGGGGTGGGCGTGGCTGCGCGGGGTGCCGGCTTGGTGAGGCCTTGCTCAACGGCACGCAGCAGCTTCTGCATGGTGATGGGCTTTTCCAGGAAGGCCTGTGCGCCGAACTTGGTGGCTTCGACCGCCGTGTCGATGGTGCCGTGGCCCGACATCATGATCACGGGCATGGTCAGTTGCCCGCTGGCAGACCACTCTTTGAGCAAGGTGACGCCATCCACATCGGGCATCCAGATGTCGAGCAAGACCAGATCGGGCTTGCACTGTTCACGCAGGATGCGCGCTTTGGCGGCGCTTTCAGCGACTTCGACGGAGTGTCCTTCGTCGCTCAGGATTTCTGACAGCAGGGCACGGATGCCCAGTTCGTCGTCAACAACAAGAATGGTGGCCATGAATTTGTTTGACCCCTTAGATGGGAACTATGCCTAGTGTGACCCAGCTTGGGTGGTTTTAGATGACAGCTTTGAAAATGATAACGAAACTTGAGCCCCTCTCACAGTATGGGCCTGTGAGGGATACCCTAGTTCGGAGCCGTTTTTGGGTATCGAATCGTTGTTGTCACCAAGGTTGCGCAGCCGGACCAGGGCGCCGTGTTCATCGGCGATCTTCTTGACCACCGCAAGACCCAGGCCTGTGCCATTGGCCTTGGTGGTCAGATAAGGCTCGAAGGCGCGCTTGAGGATCTTGTCCGGGAAGCCTGGCCCGTTGTCACGCACCAGCAGCCGCACCGCGCGGATGCTGCCGTCATCCTTGCGTGGCGCGTCGGTGCGGATGAGCACCCGAGCGGGTTCATCGGCCAATGGGCTTTCGTTGACGGCGTCCATCGCGTTCTGGATCAGGTTGTGCACCACCTGGCGCAGCAGCGTGGCATCACCCAGGATGTGCGGCAGGCCTTCGCCGAGTTCGACATGCAAGGTGCCTTGTTCCAGCGCGTGCCCGTACAGCGCCATCACGTCCTGCACCAGGTCGTTGATGTCGATGGGGACCAGCTTGGCGGTGGGCAGGCGCGCAAAGTCCCGGAACTCGTTGATCAAGGTCTTGAGTGCCTGCACCTGCGTGACGATGGTGTTGACCGACCGGGCCAGCAGCTGGCGCGCACTGGGGTCTTCCAGTTTGTCCTCCAGCTTCATCTGCATGCGCTCGGCCGACAGTTGAATCGGCGTGAGCGGGTTCTTGATCTCATGCGCGACGCGTCGGGCCACTTCGCTCCAGGCTTCGGCACGCTGTGCTGACACGACCTCGGTGAGGTCATCGAACACGATGAGGCGTTCGTTGGGCGGCAGTTCGGCGCCACGCACCAGCAGCGTGAGCGGTTCAGGGTTGGAGGGCAGGCTGAGTTCGTAGGACTCCTGCCATTGCTGGCGCTCGCCCGGCACGGGGTCGTTGGCATACAGCTCGAAACGCTGGCGGATGTTCTCGGCGAAGTCCTGCAAGCCGTTGACGTCCGACAGGTAGCGGCCTTTGTAGACCGACAGGGGCAGGCGCTGGGTGCGAGGCGCGCCGGGGTTGACCCAGTCGGTGCCCACACCTTCGGCCAGCAGCAGCAGGGGGCGCGCCAGTTGCTGACCGAGGATGGCCGCGAGCAGGAACGCACCAAACACGGCCAGGATCAGGGCCAGCGTGAGCGTGCCGATGTACATGCGCTTGAGGCCGACACGCCCCAGCGAGCGCTGCTGGTATTCGCGGTAGGCAGCTTGCACGTCCAGCGCATTGCGCACCAGTTCGGGTTGCAGCTTCTGCGTGATCAGCAGGTAATGGCCGCGGGCCTGCAGGCTGAAGCTGTTGTCGGGCATCCAGGCCAGGGCCAGCACACGTGCCACGCTGGGCAGCGGCGCCACAGCGGCATCGGGCTTGCGTTCCAGACCGTCGTCGTTGCGGTCATCGAGCCCCTCGACCAGTGCCATCACGCCTTTGCTGCGCGCTTCCTGGCGCCAGCTCAGAGGCAGGCGCTCGGCGGCCAGAATGCGGGTGCCATCACCGCCGGCGGTCAGCTCGACCTGCCCGGATTCGGTCAACAGGGTCACGACCTGGGCACCCAGTTGTTCGCGCAATCGTTCCAGCTCGATGATGCCGGTGGCCGGTGGTGGGCCCATCTGCCCCGTGCTTGACAAGGGCGTGCTCAAGCGCTCGGCAGCCAGCCTGGCCTTGTTGGCGAGGTCGATGGTGAGGTTGTCCAGCGTGCTGCGGCCCAGGTTGAGCCCGGCTTCCAGCGCCCCTTCCACGCGCACGTCGAACCAGGTTTCGATGCTGCGTGAGACGAACTGGTAGGACACGGTGTAGATCAGCAAGCCCGGCAGCAGGCCAACCAGCCCGAAGATGCCGGCGAGCTTGAGCAGCAGCTTGCTGCCGAACTTGCGGGCGCGCAGGCGCAGTGCAAGCCGCCCAAGGGCGATCAGGATGACCAGGATCAAGCTGGCAGCCAGCGCCACATTGGCCCACAGCAGCCACTGGTAATGCGGTTCGTAGCGCTCGCTGTTCTGTGTCGCAAAGACCAGCAGGAAGGACAGGATGAGCCCCGCGCCACCCATGGCCACGCCGGACACGATCCAGGCCCAGCGGTTGGCTTTGATGGTGCTCATGGGCGGGCTGGTGCCGGGCTCGATCAGCGCAGGGCAGGCACCCAGGCGCGACGCTGCACGTCCAGATTCCAGTCAGACAGGCCACCCAGCCCGATCTGCAAGGGGCGAGGCAGTTCATCCGTGTCCAGGCGGAAGCTGAAGTCCACGTAGCAGTCCTGATCTTCTGTACCCGGGATGGCGTCGGCGATGCGCCAGCGGTCCGTGCGGCGCAGGGCGTCCAGGGCCTCATTGAGGTTGGTGTAGTGGCGGCTCAGCCCATCCAGGTTGAGCTTCCAGCGTCGGGTGAGTGGCTGGTAGGCCAGGCGCCAGCGGCGTGTGGTTTCACCTTTTGGCTGGTCGGTCCAGTACCAGCGTTTGCGAAACACATTGGCTTCGGCCACGAACACCACGGCAATGCCCTTGCTGAGGGCCTGTTCCAGATCACGCGGCAGGTCAAAGCGCACGCTGTAGCTCAGCAGCACGCCTTCGTCGCTGTGCAGCACGGTGAGCTTGTCCAGGTCAATGCTGCGGTGCCCTGGCGTTTCGGCACGCGCGAGCCGCCCTGCCGGTGCCATGGTGGCAGCAAGCAAGGCTGAGGCACTGCTTTTGAGCAGTTCTCGGCGGCGCATCTGGGACATCACGCACCCTAGGTGGTTTTGGACAGCAGGGCGTAGAAAAAGCCGTCGCCACGGTTGTGCCGGGCGGGGTCAAGGTATTCGACCACAGGCAACAGGTGGCCGGGCGAGGGGAGCGCCCGTGCGTCCGAGGTGCGTTGCAAAAACGCGTCGATGCGATCCTGGCCTTCCATCTTGAAGACGGAGCAGGTGCAGTACAGCAGATGGCCGCCGGGCTTGAGCAGCGGCCACAGGGCTTCGAGGATGGCGTCCTGGGTGCGGGCCAGGGCGCTGATGTCGGATTCGCGACGCAGCCAGCGCACATCCGGGTGGCGACGCACGATGCCTGACGCGCTGCAGGGCGCATCCAGCAAGATCGCATCAAACGGTTGACCGTCCCACCAGGCGGCGGGCTGGCTGGCATCGGCAGCGATGGTGTGGGCACTCAGGCCCAGTCGGTTCAGGGTTTCCTTGACCCGGACGAGGCGCTGCGGATCGGCGTCCAGCGCCGTCACGGCCAGATCGGCCAGTTCGAGCAGATGGGCTGTCTTCCCACCAGGTGCAGCGCAGGCATCCAGCACACGGGCGCCAGCGGGCAACGTGTGGCCCCCGGCGTGAACCAGCAAAGGCGCGGCGATCTGGGCGGCCGCATCCTGCACGGACACATCACCTTGCTCGAAGCCAGGCAGACGGGTGACCGGGACCCCGTGGGTCAGCACGATGGGGGCGGGCTGATCAGCCGGTACGGCCGTTGTGCTGCTGGCCCGCTTGGTGTCATCGTTGTCGGCAGGCAGGATGCCGGCATCGACGAGCAACTGTCGGTAGGCCGCGACCGTGTGATGACGCTGGTTGACCCGCAAGGTCATCGGCGGTTGTTCCTGATTGGCCATCAGGATGGCTTGCCAGTGATCGGGCCAGTCCTGTTTCAGGCGCTTGATCCACCAGGCGGGGTGGTTGAAGCTGGCGACCGGGTCTTGCTCCAGCCCGGCCAGCAGTTCACCGCGCTCCCGCAGGAAGCGGCGCAGCACGGCATTGACCATGCCGCTGGCAGGCCTGGCGCCGCGCTTGGCGGCTTCCACGGCCTGGTCGACCAGGGTGTGTTCGTTGTATTCGGTGCCACAGGCCAGGGCCAGTGCCGACAGCAGCAGGGCATCTACCCAGGCTTGCGGAGCCTTGGGCACCAGCTTCTGTCGCAGGGCTTGTGCTGTGCCCAGGCGCCGCAGCACCGCGAAGGACAAGGCCTGGGCGCCGGGGCGCTCTTGTGGGCGGAGCTGGCCCAGCACGTCGGTGAGGGACTGGCCCTGGCGCACGGCGGCCACGGCGTCGGCGCAGGCGCTGAGCAGTTGCCAGAGCGGCAGGCTGCCGGGCGGGCCGTTCGGCGCTGGTTCGGAAGGCGAGGGAGAAGGACGGGCTGGGCGACTCATGGCGCGCAGTCTATGCGCTGCCGTGGCCGTCAGGCCGTCGTTTCCCGCTCGGTGCGCTGGAAAAGCGTGAAATCACGCGCCCAGGAAGTGGCGGCGGTAACGTGCAGGCAGATCGCCAATGCGCATGAGCATGGGCAGGTCGGCCGTGTTGAAGTCCGGGTCCCAGGCGGGGGCGCCCAGAATCTTGGCGCCACAGCGCAGGTAGCCCTTGATCAGCGCGGGCGGCTCGACTTGCAGGTGGCGGTCCAGCTCTTCAACCGGCAGGGGCAGGCGGGGGCGCACCTGCAGGTCGATCGGGGCCAGGTGCGTCTGGCGCAGCTGTTCCCACAGGCTGGCGGCCACGTGGCCTCCGTCGCGCATGCTGATGC
>JACPOH010000366.1 GCA_016185075.1 Aquabacterium sp.
CCTTGGTCACAGGCAGGTTGAAGGCCGGCAACATGTCACCAGTGGCCGACTTGATCGATGCCGCAGCGCTGGCATTGCCAAGCGAGCTCATGGTGGTGCTGGAGGCAGACATGACATCCAGCGCGTCCTGAGAGAGCGCGAACACCGAGTTGGCCTGCAGGAAGGTGGTGTCCAGCGTCAATGCCTGAGCCGAGGTGGACATGGCCAGGGCGCTGACTGCGGCGATGCCGGCAGCCTTAAATGAGTATTTGAGCGTGTTCACGAGAATAACTCCTCGAAAGCGTGTCTGTTGGATCAATCATGCATTGATTCCCCCGAAACAGGTGGCCCGGATACCTAGCGAAGACCCCCATCAATTGCAATTAAAAGCAACGCTCGTGAAATAAGCACAGGCTGAATCGAGCCGAATATGCGAGCGCAGCATGATTTGATAAAAATGAAACCGTGCATAAATCACAAGGCCGCTTCAGGCGTCTCACGCACGAAGACTTCAGGCACACTCTCGGCCTTGACTTGTTTTCGAACGTGAATTGCGCATGTCCAGCAGCAGCGACCCCATCTCCTCATCCACCGACACAGCTCAAGAAGCCACCGAAGCCGGCCCCGCCCATCCGCGCGCCATTCGCAGCTATGTGATGCGCGCCGGCCGCACGACCGAAGGCCAGGCCCGTGCGCTGGCTGAACTGGGCCCCCGCTTCGTGCTGCCCTACACGGGGCAAGCCATGGACTTTGCTGCCACCTTTGGGCGCCGGGCACCGGTGGTGCTGGAGATCGGCTTTGGCATGGGTGATGCCACCGCCAAGATCGCACAGGCCTTGCCCGATACCGACTTCATCGGTTGCGAGGTGCACGAACCCGGTGTCGGCGCCCTGCTCAAGCACATTGGCGAAATGGGGCTGGGCAATCTGAGACTGATCCGCCATGACGCGGTGGAAGTGCTGGAACACATGATCCCGGTCAACTCGCTGGCGGGGGTGCACATTTTCTTCCCGGACCCTTGGCACAAGAAGCGCCACCACAAGCGCCGCCTCATCCAGGCGCCGCTGGTGGCCAAGTTGATCACGCGACTGGCACCTGGCGGCTACCTGCACTGCGCCACAGACTGGGAGCCCTATGCACAGCAGATGCTGGAGGTGCTAGGCGCCAACCCGGACCTGGTCAACACGGCACCGGGGTACGCCGAGAAGCCCGCCTACCGCCCGCTGACCAAGTTCGAGAACCGCGGGCTGCGACTGGGCCATGGCGTGTGGGATCTGGTCTTCCGCAAGAAGGCCTGAGCGCCACACCTCAGCCAATAAAAAAGCCTGCACCGCGGTGCAGGCTTTTGTTTGCTTCCGAGCGAAGCCGGATCAGTTGCTGAACTTGTAGTCCGTCTTGGCCTTGGACTTCATGTCCTCGCGGAACTTGGCCAGCTTGGCCTGGTTCTGGCGCTGGATGATCTGGCCCTTCACTTCTTCGAAGCCAGGGAACTGCGTGGCACGCACGTCTTCCAGCTTGATGATGTGGTAGCCGAACTGCGACTTGACCGGCGTGTCGGTCATCTGGCCCTTGTCCAGCTTGGTCAGGGCTTGCGAGAACTCGGGCACGTAGTTGCCAGGGTTGGCCCAATCCAGGTCGCCACCATTCTCGGCAGAGCCAGGGTCCTTGGAGTTCTTCTTGGCCAGGTCTTCGAACTTGGCACCAGCCTTGATCTGCGCGATCAGGGCCTTGGCTTCGTCTTCCTTCTCGACCAGGATGTGGCGCGCACGGTATTCCTTGTCACCGTTGGCGGCCTTGATCTTGTCGTACTCGGCCTTGGCTTCGGCGTCGGTCGTGGGGTTCTTCTTCTCGAAGTCCTGGAACAGCGCACGGATCAGGATGGATTGGCGCGCGAACTCCATCTGGGTCTTGTAGTCGGCCGTGCCTTGCAGGCCACGACGCTCGGCTTCCTGCATGAAGATCTCACGCAAGACGATTTCGTCCTTCACCTTCTGCTCGAGCTCAGGCGTCTTGGGCGTGGCAGGTTGGCCAGGCTGTTGCTGCTTGAGGATCTGTTCGAGCATGGCGTCCACGCGTGCCTTGGGCACGGCCTTGCCATTGACGGTTGCGATGTTTTGCGCGAACGCCAGCGGAGCAGCCAGCGAAAGCGACACGGCCAGCATGGCTGCCTTGGCGATACGAGAAGTCTTCATGGTGAGCGGATAGAGCTTTTAAGAAAGATTCAGACGGGCTCGGCTTTGATGACCAGCGCATGGACGCCCTGGGCAATCAAATCGCGCAGGGCATCATACACAAGCCGATGACGCTGAACGTGTGACAAACCGTTGAAGCAACGCGCCCGGACATGCACCGAAAAGTGCGTGCCAAAGCCCGTGCCATTGGCGCCTGCATGCCCCGCGTGCTGCGCGCTGTCGTCCGTCACGGTGCAGGCTTCGGGTTGCAAAGCCTTGCACAGCGCGGCTTCCAGCTGGCTGGCGGTGATGGAGGCACTGCTCATGATGGAGCCCTTTCGTGACAATAAGTTCAGTCTGATTCGCCAGCCTTCTCCGGCACCATGTGGCGCCCCAGATACAGGCCCTGTGCCAGGGTAAATCCCAAGGTGAGACCGAGGCTGCCCCACATCTTGAAGTTCACCCACGTGTCCAGCGGGAAGTTGAAGGCCACCCAGAGGTTGAGCACACCCATGCCCACGAAGAACAGCACCCAGGCCCAGCCCAGTTTGCGCCAGACGCTGTCAGGGGCGTCGATCTGCCCGCCCATCATCTGGGCCAGCATCTTGCGGCCCAGCACGATCTCGGTGACGAAGAAGCCGATCGCCATCAACCAGTAAATGACCGTGGGCTTCCATTTGATGAAGGTTTCGTCGTGGAACCACAGGGTCAGGCCACCGAGCACCACCACGATCACCAGGC
>JACPOH010000005.1 GCA_016185075.1 Aquabacterium sp.
ACCGTGGTGCCCACGCTCAGCGCGGCGTGGATGCGATCGGTGGCGGTGTCAAGCGCCATCAGGACGGGCGCAACAGAAGCAGGCGAAGACATGGGCGGGAGTGTAGGGCTTCTATGATCACCGCCATGACCCGACTGACCTTGCGCCCGCTGTTCACCGCCCCGCTCACCCACCTGCTCACCTGGCATGTACGCCATGCAGTGCGGCGCCCGTGGCCACCCCGTTGGTGGCTGCTGTCCGGGCTGGCTGGCGCGTGGCTCCAGCAGGGCGTGTGGGCGGCCGAGCCCGCTGCGGCCCTGCCGCCGGCCATTGCCTCGGCCTTGCAGACGGCCGGGGTGCCCGCGGACGCCGTGTCGCTGCTGGTGCTGCCGGTGGATGGCGCTCCTGCCAGCCCGGCCCGCCTGGCCCACCAGACGCAGACTGTGCGGCAAATGGCCTCGGTGATGAAGTTGTTCACCACCGGCGCCGCCCTGAGCACCCTGGGGCCCGCCTACGTGTGGCGCACCGACGTGGCACTGGGCGGCCCGCTCAAGCCCAATGGCAAGCTGGACGGGCCGCTGTACCTGCGTGGCAGCGGCGACCCCGGCCTGGTGATGGAGAACGTGCAATTGATGATGGCGCGCTGGCGTGGCGCCGGGCTCAAGGACATCCAGGGTGACCTGCTCATCGACCGAACGGCGTTCGAGCTGCCCCCCCACGACCCGGCAGCCTTCGACGGCCAGGGCCTCAAGCCGTACAACGCAGGGCCTGATGCCCTGTTGCTCAACCACCAGTCGGTGATCCTGCGGGTGATGCCTGACGCGGCCCGGCCCGGGCAGGTACGCGTGAGCATGGAGCCCGCGCTGGATGGGGTCCAGCTGCAGGCCCGTCTCCAGCTCAAGGCCACGGGGCCTTGCGGCGATTGGCGCGAAGCCTTGAGCCTGGACATGCGCCCGACCAGCGGCTGGACGCAGCATGGCATCCGCCCCTGGGTGCTGTCGGTGCAAGGGCCCTACCCTGCGGCCTGCGGCGCCAGGGATTGGCCGGTGCTGTGGCAAGGCGAGGGTGCGGGCGACTACACGGCGCGCCTGCTGCATGCCAGCTGGCGCCAGCTTGGCGGCAAACTGGGCGGCGACATCAAGGCTGGCGCGTGGCCGGCCAACGCCGTGGTCTGGCAAAGCTGGGTCTCGGCGCCACTGGGCCAGCAGGTGCGCGACATCAACAAGTTCAGCAACAACGTGATGGCGAGGCAACTCTTTCTGAGCATGGCCTTGCCCTCGCAACCC
This sequence comes from Aquabacterium sp., assembly GCA_016185075.1. GTDB lineage: Bacteria > Pseudomonadota > Gammaproteobacteria > Burkholderiales > Burkholderiaceae_C > Aquabacterium. The sequence continues at coordinate 1,266 of JACPOH010000005.1, forward strand.
GTGGTCGATTCCAGCACCCGCTCGTCCGAGGTGACGGCATCAAGGGCGGCATCAGCGGCGACCGCAGGGGCCGCATCCGGCCCAGCCACACTGGACCAGGCCCGTGCCGTGGTCAGCCAGGTGGTCCGCCAGGCCACAGCGGATGGCAACGGGCACTCGGCGTGTGAAGGCGAGGCGCTGGTGCTGGACAACGGCTCGGGCCTGTCTCGGCTGGAGCGCAGCAACGCGCGCTGCCTGGGCCGCTGGCTGCAAGCGATGTGGGCGAGCCCGACCATGCCCGAGTTCATCGCCTCGCTACCCATCACCGGCCTGGACGGCACGGCCCGCAAACTGCAGAACGTCAGCGGCAGGGCCCACATCAAGACCGGCTCACTGGATGGCGTGGCCGCGCTCGCGGGCTATGTGGAAGGCGACTCCGGCCGCCGCTGGGTGGTGGTGGGCGTGGTCAACCACCCGCAAGCCGACGCCGCTCGACCGGCGCTGGCCGCCTTGCTGGGCTGGGCCATGAAGGACCAATGACCACAAAGGAGCAAACAGACAAACGGCCCGTCAAGCGAACTTGAGGGGCCGTTGGGTTTGAACAGGCGCTGATCGAGCGAGATCAGAACTTGTTGGCTGCCCGGTTGTACGCGGACACACCAATGGTGCTGTGCGCGGCGACGCCCAGGCGCTTGTTGTCAGCCCAGAGGTAGGTGGCCGTGCTGGCCACGCTGGAAGTCCCGCGGCCCGTGTACGTGTTCGTATTGCAGTACAGGATCGAGCTGTTGTCCTTCACACCATCGGGCGTCATCATCGGGTAGTCTGCAGCCAGATTCGACTCGCAATACACCTTGTCCTTGACGTAGGACGGCCTGGTCGCCAGCGAGCGCACGATGGCCTGCGCGTCCACAAAGGCGTATTGACGGCCCTGGTACACGTAATCCTGCAGGCCGCGCAGGCCGGTGTCCTTGTCGCCGATCTTCAGCGTCTTGTTGAAATCGGCAACCAGCTTCTGCATGTCGCCGTTGCAGGTGACGTGTTCGCCCGTGTCGCAATCGGTGGTTGTCGCACTGTTGATCTGGCTGACGGCATAAGGCGAAAAGCCCAGATCGGCCACGCCAACGAGGATCACCCGGGCACCGCTGTTGATGATTTGCTTGACGCTGCCTGCCAATTGCTCGGCCAGCAGTTTGGCCTGGTAACGCTTGGCGTCCAGCGTGCCGTAGTTGGGGTCGACCAGCAGGTCATACAGGTCGTTCTGGCCAACCCACACGGTGACCAACACGCCCTCGCCCAGCTCCCCCAGGTGCGCATTGACTTGCTGCTGAACGTCGGCCACCTTCCAGCCGTTGCTGGCATAGGTCACGGCACCCGCGTAATCCTTGTCGCAGCCATTGGGGTCGTTGCGGAAGCCCAGGCTGAAGGAGCGCACCAGCACCTGTGACCAGTTGGCAGAAGATGTACAGAGGTACTGCACCCCCGTTGTCAACTTCGCGTTGGGCACCTGCACGTTGTTCGGCCGCGTGGCCGTGCCCAGCGCGATGAAGGTCACCAGGTTGGTACGCGTGTCAGGCGGGCCGTCGGGGAAGTGGTAGCCGCTGCCCAGCGGGTTGGTGGCCTTGGCCGTCACATCAAACGCCGTGGCGTCGGTGATCGCGTTGGCGGGGTCGCACAAGGTGTTGACAGTCTGTGACGGATCTGTGCAGGTGGCCGTGGTCACGGTCGTCACGGCGACCGGGTTGATGGTGTAGACCAGGCCCTTGACCACGTAGCCGCCATTGGCGAGCGTGTAGGACGCCAGCGCACTGTTTTCATCACCAAACACCACGGCACGTTGAGGCTGATACTCCTTCGCCCGGCTCCCGCCGCCACACCCCACCAGGCTCAAGGCGGAACAGACCACGGCCGCGGTGCCAAGCAGGCGCAGCGACAGGGGCATCACAGAGGCAGGGAAACGAAACATGGAATCTCCGTCAAACGGTCGGGTCAGGGCGATCGGCCCCAAAGCATAACGGTGCGCCGGGGCGTCGCGAAGTCTGCCACGTAAAGTCAGGCAAACAAGGCCGCGCCGCCATTTTCTGGGTGCAGCGGAGGGGATCAGGACGCCGCGGCGCGGTTGAGGCGGTCACGCACGCCGTCCCAGGCGGGGTCGTTGGGCGGCGTTTCCACCCAGATCAGCGCCACGCCGGTGGCATCCAGTTCGCGCAGGTCGGCAAACAGGTCGTGCGCGGCGGTCACGGCGTCGCCCGGCATGGACAGGTGGACGATGCCCCTGTGCTTGGGGCGCCAGGCCCACAGGCTGCGCGAGTACACGGCGATACGCGGCGGCTGCTGGGGGTCGCGGATGAAGGCGGCGGAGAGTTCGGGCTCCATCACGTCGAGTGCGGCATTGAGGTGTTCGTCGTCCATCAAGCGCACCTTGGCACGGGGCGCGTAGTGCGCCTCCAGCGTGCCGGAGGCCTTCGGCGCCGATGGGTCCGGTGCCTCGGGGCGCGACCATTGCACGGGCTGGCCGGCCACCGCTTCGATCTCGGCCAGCGTGAGCTTGCCGGGGCGCAACAGCACAGGGTGGCCACGCGAGCAGTCGATGATGGTGGACTCGATGCCCACGCTGCAGGGGCCGCCTTCGAGCACCCAGACTTCGTCCAGGCCTTCGCCCTGATCCTTGAACTCTTCGAGCACGTGTTCAGACCGCGTGGGGCTGATGCGGCCAAAGCGGTTGGCGCTGGGCGCGGCCAGGCCGAGGATGTCACGCCTGGCGCACTCGTCCAGCAGGGCGCGGGCCACCGGGTGATCCGGGCAGCGCAGGCCGATGGTGTCGTGCCCGCCCGCCGCCGCGGTGGCGATGTGCGGGTTGCGGGGCACGATGACGGTCAGCGGGCCAGGCCAGAAGGCTTCGGTCAGGCGCTGCGCCACCGGCGGGAAAGCCGACACAAAGCTGAAAGCCGCCGCCTGATTGGGCACGTGCACGATCAAGGGGTGATCCGCCGGGCGGCCTTTGGCGGCGAAGATGCGCGCCACGGCAGCATCGTCATCGGCACGGGCCGCCAGGCCATAGACCGTTTCGGTCGGCATGGCCAGCAGCCCCCCGTCTGCCAGCCTTTGTGCAGCTTGCTCGATGGCATCGGCTTGTTGTTGGGGATCGAGCAGGTGCATGGTCAGAGGTCGAAGGCGGGATGAGGCCGAACGAGTTTATCGGTGATGTGAAAAAGGCCTGCTCGGCATCTGGCGATCAGAAGGGCGCGATGCCCAGGATGGCCGCGGCCTTGAGCGCCACCTCACGTGCCGCAGCCGGCGTGGCGCCCGTCACCGTGAGGTGCCCCATCTTGCGGCCCTTGCGGGCTTCGGCCTTGCCGTACAGATGCAGGTGTGTGCCGCTGAGCGCCAGCACGGCGGCCCAGTCGGGCTCTTGCTGCGCGCTCACACCATTGGGGAACCACAGGTCACCCAGCAGGTTGAGCATCAGGCAGGGGCTGTGCAGCACGGGCTCGACCAGCGGCAGGCCCGTCATGGCGCGCACCTGCAACTCGAACTGCGATACATCACATGCGTCGATGGTGTGGTGGCCGGAGTTGTGCGGGCGCGGGGCCATTTCGTTGGCCACGATGCGGCCATCTTGCAGCACGAAGAACTCGATGCACAGCACACCCACGTAGTCCATGGACGCGGCGATCTGGTGGGCCGAGGCATAAGCCTGTTGCGACACAGCTTCGGTCACATTGGGCGCGGGCACCGTGGTCACGGCCAGGATGCCATCGCGGTGGAGGTTCTGCTGCAGCGGGAAGTGCACGACCTGGCCATCGCGGCCACGCGCGACGATGACGCTCACCTCGTAGGCCAGCGGCAGCATCTTTTCCAGCACGCAGCCCACGCGCTGCAGCTCGTCCCAGGCGGCAATCAGCTCGGCGCGGGTCTTGACGCGGATCTGGCCCTTGCCGTCGTAACCCAGTCGCGCGGTTTTCAGGATGCCGGGCAACAGGTCATCACTGACGGCGGCGAGTTGCTCGGGCGTGTCGATCAGGGCATGCGGGGCGCAGTCCACGCCACAGCCCACGAAATGGGCCTTCTCGCGGGCGCGGTCCTGGCAGATGGCCACGGCGCGGCCGGCCGGGGCCACGAGGCGGGTCTCGGCCAGCTTGTCCAGTGCCTGGGCGGGCACGTTCTCGAATTCGGTGGTGATGGCGGCCGACACCTGGGCCAGCCTGGCCAGCCCGGCCTCATCCAGATAAGCCGTCTGGATGTGCTCGTGCGACACCAGGCCGGCCGGGCTGCTGGCATCGGCATCCAGCACCGCGGTGCGGTAACCCATGGCCTGCGCGGCATGCACGAACATGCGGCCCAACTGGCCGCCGCCCATCACGCCCAGGGTAGCGCCGGGCAGGATCACGTCTTGGTTGACCGTCATGCCTTGGTGTCCATGGTCAGGTCTTTGGTCATGGCACGGGCCACTTCCGTCTGGCGGGCGCGGAAGGCGTCCAGCTTCGTGCGCAGGGCCGCGTCGCCGCTGGCCAGCATCGCGACCGCAAACAGGGCCGCGTTGCCGGCACCGGCCGTGCCGATGGCGAACGTGGCCACGGGGATGCCCTTGGGCATCTGCACGATGGAGTGCAGCGAGTCGACGCCTTGCAGATGGCGGGATGGCACCGGCACGCCCAGCACCGGCACCGTGGTCTTGGCGGCCAACATGCCGGGCAGGTGGGCGGCGCCACCGGCACCGGCGATGATGGCGACCAGGCCACGGTCAGCCGCGGCTTCGGCGTAGCGGAACATGTCGTCCGGCATGCGGTGAGCCGAGACGACCTGCGCCTCGAAAGGCACGCCGAACTCGGTCAGAATGTCGGCAGCATGGCGCATGACGTCCCAGTCGCTGCTGGAACCCATCACCACACCCACTTTCACAGTGTTCACGCCAGTCGTGTCAGTCACGGCTTGATCCTTTTTCGTCAAATCGACTCGTCAAACCCCGGATTTTAGGCGTTGGCACATCAACCGCCCACCTTCATCCTCGCAAAGATCTGCCCAACATGATCGACATCACGCTCGAAAACTTCGAATCCGACCTGATTGCCACCTCGATGCAGGTGCCCGTGCTGCTTGACATCTGGGCCGAATGGTGCGGCCCCTGCAAGGCGCTGGGCCCGGTGCTGGAGCGGCTGGAAGAGGAGTACGCCGGCCGTTTCGTGCTGGCCAAGGTCAATGCCGACGAGCAGCAGGAAATCGCAGGCCAGCTGTCGCAGATGTTCGGCGTGCGCTCGATCCCGTTTTGCGTGATGTTCGTGGGCGGCCAGCCGGTGGACGGTTTCGTGGGCGCCCTGCCCGCTGAAAAGATCCGCGAGTTCCTGGCCAAGCATGTGCCGGCTGAAGGCGAGATCGCGTCGGCACAAGAAACAGCCGAAGCGGAGGAGCTGGCCGAGGAGGGCGACACCGACTCGGCCCTGGCCAAGCTGGAAGACGCCCTGGCCAAGGACCCGAACAACGACGAAGCCCGCTATGACCTGATCAAGCTCTTGCTGGCCGAAGGTCAGGTGGAAGCGGCCAAGCATGTGTTCCTGCCGATCGCCGGCCGCGCCACAGGCCCGGTGCCGGAGCAACGCCCGCTGGCTTTCAGCCGCTACATCTCGGCGGTGCAGGCGGCACGCCAGGGCCGTTCGCCACAAGAGCTGGAGGCCGCCATCACGGCCAACAAGCGTGACTTCGAGGCGCGCTTCGAACTGGCGCAGCTCTTCTGGGCGGCAAGCCAGCCCACCATGGCCATGGACGAGTTGCTGGAGATCATCATGCGCGACAAGGCCTGGAACGAGGAGCTGCCGCGCAAGACCTATGTGGCCATCCTGGAAGTGATGACCAAGCCGCAGCCCAAGCCGGTGGCGGGCAAGCCTGTGGCCGGCGCGCCCGGTGCCGCAGACAAGCCCAAGCTGGAGATCGCGGGCAAGGTCGAGATCCAGGGCAATGACCCGGTGATCGATCAATACCGCCGCAAGCTGAGCATGGCCTTGTTCTGATGCGCCTGCCCCCTCAATGACGGGGGCCACCCTCAGTGCCGAAAGGCAAACCGGCGCGTAAACACCTAGTGTTAAATCAGGGGCAGGCCGCCTAGCATGGTGCGCATCCATCTGTCGACGAACATGAGGAAGACAAGCCATGCTCACCCCCACTCTTCGCCACGGGCGCGCGTTGACGCGCCTCGCTCTTTGCGTCAGCAGCCTGGCCGGCGGCCTCAGCGCCCAGGCCGGTGACTTTGAACGCGGCCCGGCCCCGACGCCTGGCGCGCTGGAGGCCAACGGCCCGTTCGCCATCGCCACGGCCAGCATCGCCAAGCCCGAAGGCTATGGCAGCGCCACCGTCTACTTCCCGCGCGACACCAGCCAGGGCAAGTTCGGCCTGGTCGTGCTGACACCGGGCTTCCTGGGGGTGCCGAGCTACTACCAGTGGCTGGCCGAACGCGTGGCCTCGCACGGCTTTGTGGTGGTCAACATCGGCACCAACACCATCTTTGATGTGCCGGATGCGCGCGCTCGAGAAATGGCCGCTGCGCTCAAGCAGGTGGCCAGCCTGGCCGCCTTGCCGGAGACCCCGTTCGGCAGCGCCACCGACACCAGCCGCCGGGCCTTGATGGGCCACTCGGCCGGCGGTGGCGGCACGCTCACCGCTACCTTGAAGGACCCCAGCCTCAAAGCCGCGATCCCGATGAACGCGGCCACCACGGGCTCGGACTTCTCGGGCATCACCGTGCCCACGATGATCCTGGCTTGCGAGAAGGATGCCATCGCGCCCAACAAGACCTTCTCGGCCAAGTACTACGCCTCGCTCAGCGCGAACATCAACCACGCCTACCTCGAGGTGGCGGGCGCCGATCACCTCTGCCCCCTGTCGCTGGCCAAGAACAGCGTGCAGAACACCGTGGGCAAGACCGTGATCAGCTGGCTCAAGCGTTATGTGGATGACGACCGGCGCTACGAGCCCTTCATCACAGGCGCCAGTGCCCCGACCTACTCCAAGGTGGATGTGCAGATAGGGCGATAAGCCAACAGGGCCGGCCCGGGCGAAGGGCCGTTCATGGACAATGGGGCGCAAGTTGATCAGCCCAAGCGCCCCAGAACATGTCCATGAACGTGCCCATGATCTCCACGGAGCTTGTCACCCTGCCGGCCAGCGGGGCCGAACGCCCCTTTCTGAACTGCCGTGTGGCCGGCCGCCCAGGTGCGCCTCTGCTGTTGTTCCTGCATGGCTTCCCGGAAGCGGCCTTCGTGTGGGACGACATGCTGGCCCACTTCGGTGAGCATTACCGCTGCGTGGCACCCAATCTGCGCGGCTACCCTGGCTCTTACGCACCGGCAGAGGTCAAGGCCTACCGCGCGCAAGTCGTGCTGGCTGACCTGATGGCCCTCATCCGCCAGCAAGCCGCCACGCCGGATACGCCTGCAGCAGCCGTGATCGCCCATGACTGGGGCGGGGCGCTGGCCTGGGGGCTGGCCGCCGCCGCACCGCAGTGCCTTCAGCGGCTGGTCATCCTCAACGCGCCGCACCCAGGACTGTTCCTGGCGGCCTTGCGTGACGACCCGGCCCAGCAAGCCGCCAGCAGCTACATGAACCTGCTGCGCACACCCGGCATCGAAGCCCAACTCGAAGCCCATGACTTTGAAGCCATGTGGGGCTTCTTCGAGCGCTTTGGCGGCGCCACCTGGCTCACGCCCGCCTTGCGTGCGCGATACCGAGAGGCCTGGTCGGCCACACCACAAGCCATCGAGGGTGTGGCCACGGCCCGCTCGGCCCTCACCGGCCCCTTGAACTACTACCGCGCCTCACCGCTGCACCCACCCACATCGCCCACCGACGCCATCCACACGCTGCACTTGCCTGATGCCCTGCTGCGGGTGAACGTGCCCACCAGCGTGATCTGGGGCGAAGCCGACACCGCGCTGCCACCCAGCCTGCTCGATGGCCTGGCCGAGCACGTACCGGATCTGCACATCACCCGACTGCCCCACGCCACGCACTGGCTGGTGCACGAGGCCCCAGCCGAGGTGCGCGCGGCCATCGCCGAAGCCTTGCAGCGCTGAACTGCGCGGTATGTGCGCCCCCCACATCAGCCTCACACGGTGTCCACCATGCCCCACTCGCCCCTGATCTCCGCCAATGACCTGCAACAGGCCCTGAGCCGCGCCGACCAGGACTGGCTGCCCATCGATTGCCGCTTCAACCTGGGCAACACGGGTGCCGGCGAAACAGCTTATGGGCAAGGCCACCTGCCCGGCGCGCTGTACGCCCACCTCGACCGGGACCTGTCAGGCCCCAAAACGGGCCACAACGGCCGCCACCCCCTGCCCTCGCCCGAAGCGTTCGAGCGCACGGTACAAAGCTGGGGCATTGCGCCCGGCACGCGCGTGGTGGCCTACGACGACGCGGGCGGCATGTTCGCCGCACGCCTGTGGTGGCTGCTGCGCTGGGCGGGGTTCGAGCAGGTGCAGGTGCTGGATGGCGGCTGGCAAGCCTGGCAGGCCGCGCAAGGGGCCGTGGACACGCATGCCGCCACACGCACGCCCAGCGTCTTCCAGATCACGCCTCGCACCGACTGGGTGGTGGGCGCCACCGATGTGCAGGCGCTTCTTGGCCAGGTCGAACGCCAGGTGCTGATCGATGCGCGCGCACCAGACCGCTTCCGCGGCGAGAACGAAACCATGGACCCGGTGGGCGGCCACATCCCCGGTGCGCGCAACCGCTTCTTCCAGCTCAACCTGCAGGCCGACGGCCGCTTCAAACCGGCCGATCAACTCAAGGCGGAATTCGAAGCCCTCCTGCCCACCACCCCGCTGGACGTGGTCGTGCACCAGTGCGGCTCCGGTGTCACGGCCTGCCACAACCTGCTGGCCATGGCACAGGCCGGCCTGCCACCCACCAGGCTGTATGCCGGCTCCTGGAGCGAATGGTGCGCCGACCCCAGCCGCCCGGTTGAGCGCTGAGCCCCCGCGGCCAGGGGCATCCGCTGAACGGTCGCGCTCGGCCGACGAACGGTTATCGGCCTCAGACGGCCCGTGAACAGCTGCGCGCAACAAGTCGTAAACGGCTTCTAAAGCGTCGGATTTGTCACGGTTATCCGGCCTTCCTGCCCGAGGTGGGCATCCCAGAATTCCTGTCGCGAGGACATCATTTCCTCAAGACAAGGGGTTTTGCGTATGCACACGTCCACCAACCACAGGCCTGCGCGCCTGATCCACACCGGCTTCACGCTGGTGGAAATGTTGATCGTGATCGCCATGATCGCGATCCTGACCGGTGTGGCCCTTCCTGCCTACCAGGACTACAGCACGCGCAGCAAGATCCCCGACGCCACGTCGAACCTGGCGGTGCAGCAATCCAAAATGGAGCAGTGGTTCCAGGACCAGCGCAGCTACCTGGATGGCGCCAACTGTGGCGGGGTGCCGGCTTCCGATACCAATAGCAGCAGCTACTTCACGTTCACCTGCTCGGCCACTGCCACAACCTTCCTGCTCACGGCAACCGGCAAGACTGGCGGCCCGATGGCGGGTTTTGTCTACACCGTTGACCAGAACAACCTGCGTCAGACCACCGGTGTCCCCAGCGGTTGGACGCTGCCCTCCGGCAATTGCTGGGTCACCAAGAAGGGCGGCGTATGTTGAAGTCCTCACGCGGTTTCACGCTCATCGAGCTGATGGTCGGTCTGACCATCCTGGCCTTTCTGCTGATGTCGAGCGTCTCGTCCATGTCGGACTGGATCCGCAACTCGCAGATACGCAGCGCAGCGGAGTCCATCATCACGGGGCTGAACACGGCCCGCGCGGAAGCGGTCAAGCGCAATACCACCGTGCGCTTCCAGCTGACGAGCACGCTGGGCAACGACTGCACCCTGGACCCTGCGGGTAAGAACTGGGTCATCAACCTGTCTGGCGGCAATCCGGCGGGGCAATGTGGCAAGGATTTGTCCGATGCGGCCGATCCCTACCTGCTGCAAAAGACGGTGGCCACCGACGTCAACAACCCGATCCTGATCAATGCATCACAAGCGGCCCTGGCGTTTACGGGACTGGGTCGACAAGGCCGCATTGACCCGGCTCAGCAGGTAACGGCCGTCACCATCGACGTGTCCCCCGCCACATCAGGCACGTGCCGCAAGGATGGCGGCAAGCTGCGCTGCTTGCGCATCGTCGTCTCTCCTGCCGGTCAGGCACGCATGTGCGACCCGAGCCTGAGCAATTCCAGCAATGACCAGCCCATGGCTTGCCCGACATGAGAACCGCTCGCCCCCCCTTCCCTGCTCGGCACGCGGCAAGCAGCGTGCAAGGCGGCGTCATGCTGCTGGAGGCCATGGTGGCCATCCTGATCTTTTCTCTCGGCGTGTTGTCGGTCATCCAACTGCAGGCCGTATCGATCAGGCAGGCCTCCAGTGCCGAATACCGTTCGATGGCCTCGATGCTGGCCAATGACCTGGTCAGCCGCATGTGGGCGAGCAACCGTGCGCCCGACGCGCTGCAAGCGAGCTTCAGCAGCACCTCATCCGGCTCGGGCTACACGCAGTGGCTCGCCACAGTCCGCCGCTCCGGCCTGCCCAACATCAGCAACGACCAGGGCACCTTGCCAACAGTGACCTTCACCTCCGTGCCCGCCGGCGTGGTGGGTGGCACGGCCAGCAGCCAGGCCACGGTCACCATCTACTGGAAGGAGCAAGGCGATACCACCCGCAAGCGCAGCTACCAGGTTGTGGCTCAGATCAAATGAGGAGCCATCACGCCATGTACACGTCCCCTCATCGCGCGCGCCAACAGGGTTTCAGCCTGGTCGAGATCATGGTTGGGCTGGTCATCGGCATGGCCACCGTGGTGATCATGTTGCAGATGCTGTCGAACTCGGACGCCACCAAGCGCCGGGCTGCCGGCGGCAACGATGCACAGATGAACGCTGCACTGGCACTCTACACACTGGGGCGTGAAATTCGCGCTTCGGGTTACGGGATCAATGATCAGCGCCTGCTTGGCTGCGACCTCACCTACCAGACAAGCAGCGACGCCGCGACGGTCACCATTCCGCTGCAACCGACCACCGTGCTCAAGGCTGGCAACACCCTTGTACCTGCCGGTGACGCCAACACCGATGTGCTCATGGTGATCTACAGCAGCAACGCAGGATCGGCTGATGGCGACAAGTTGCTGGCGAATTCTTCCGCGGGCAGCTATCAGGTCTCAACACCATCGAGCTACAACATTGGTGACATCGTTGTGGCACAAAACTCGGTGAGGCCTTCGCCATGCAAGCTCACGACCGACAAGGTCGTCAACATCACAGGCTCCACGCTCACCGTGGACCCCGGCGTGATCGGCATGCCCGCGAACTCGGTGATCTACAACATGGGCGGTGCGCCCGTGGTCAGCGTCTACGCCATCCGCAATGGCAACCTCACGGTGTGCGACTTCACCGCCTGGGATTGTGGCAAGGCCAGCTACACCAACCCTGTCAACAGCAATGTGTGGGTGCCGATTGCGAGCAATGTGGTGGCCCTGCGCGCGCAGTACGGCCATGACCTGCTCGCCGGGCTGCCCGGCGGTGGCATCCAGAAGGTTGTCAGCCAGTACGACCAGATCACGCCCGACAAAACCACCGGGATGAGTGGCTACTCGGTCGATTGCAGCTGGGCCCGCACACTGGCCGTGCGTGTCGCGCTGGTCGCACGCAATGCCTCGTACGACAAGAATGACGTGACCAAGACTAACCCGGTGTGGAGTGGCAGCACTGCCGACGCCGTCAGCTCTCCCTCCAACCCCACCGCGCTGCCCTTCGACCTGAGCAGCAACGGCGACTGGAAGAAGTACCGCTACAAGACCCTGGAAACCACCGTGCCTTTGCGCAACGCGATCTGGCAAGGAGGCTCGCAATGCAGCTGAACCCACGCCCCCATACCGGCCCCCTGATTGGACAGGAGCGGGTCAGACAGGAAGGCGTCGTGCTGTTGATGGCACTGATCGTCTTGATCGCACTCACGCTGGCCGGGCTGGCGCTGACCCGCTCGGTCTACACCTCCAACGTGATCGCGGGCAACCTGGCGTTTCAGCAGTCGGCCACCCACTCGGCCGATACCGGCGTTGAAACAGCGGTGGCCTGGCTGGAAAGCAACAACGGGCAGGCGTCATCCCTCACGGCCCAGCCATGCAACAGTGGGTCGGTGCTGGATTGCGACCAAAAGGCCCAAGGCTACATCGCCAGACGACAAGACCCGACGAGCGGCCAGAGCTGGGCCAGTTTCTGGAAAGACAACATCGACAGCAACAACCTGGCCGTGGCCCTCCCGGCCGACACGACGACAGGCAACCAGGTCTCCTACATCATCCAACGCCTGTGCAGCAGCGCGGGCAGCGCCCAGAGCCTGAGCAACGACTGCACCACCTCGCCGGTGGATGCTGCAGGCACCTGCGCGGGCGGCAGCAGCTGCCAGACGGGCAAGGAAAACCTGGCAGCCACCAGCCAGGTCTATTACCGCATCACGGTTCGGGTCATCGGCCCGCGCAACACCCAGAGCTTCGTCCAGTCGATTGTTGCGCTGTAACGCAACCGGAGAGCGCACCATGCATCACCACCGCTTTCACCCCACGCGCCTGGTTCGGGCTATTGCCTGTGCCCTGCTGCTGAGCAGCACCGTCAGCCATGCCCCGGCCGCCGTGACCGATCTGGCCAGCTCGCCCCTGGAGACGTCCACAGCCACCCTGGTCAAGCCCAACATCCTGTTCGTGCTGGACGATTCGGGCTCCATGTCCTGGGACTTCCTGCCTGACTGGGCCAACAGCTCCACAGATGGCCTGGCGCGCAATGCCGGCTACAACGGGATCTACTATGACCCGGCCATCACCTACACCCCCCCCTTGAAGTACGACGGCTCCAGCTACGCGAGCATGACCGCGGCCAACTCGTCGAACTGGACGGCCGTGCCCTTCGATGGCTTTGGTGTGCAGACCCCTTCGAACATGCCCAACACGGGCACGAGCAACCTGTTCACCACCTCCTCATCGGGCACGACGCAGAACCTGGTGAGCAGCGCCTACTACTACACCTTCATTCCGGGCGAATACTGCACGAACGCCACCCTCAAGACCTGTGTTGCGCAGACCTCACCCAGCGCGGCCTATCCCTATCCGGCCATGCTGCGCTGGTGTGCGGACTCTGCCCGCACGAACTGCCGCGCCACCCGCATCGACACCGCCCCCACGGGCGGCTCGACCTACACGTATGCGCGCTACCCCGGCATGACGTCGCCCTCCGTGCCGGGCAGCAACACGCGTGTCAACATCGTCTCGACCACCAACAGCTACCCTTACCCCGGCACCACCACCAAAGCCAACACCCGCACCGATTGCGCCGGCACCACCTGCAGCTATGCCGAGGAGATGACCAACTTCGCCAACTGGTGGGCCTACTACCGCATGCGCATGCAGATGGCCAAGTCCGCGGCATCACTGGCGTTCTCGGTACTGGATACCAGCAAGCGGCTGGGCTACATGAGCATCAACAACAACACCGGCTCGGACTTCCTGGGCGTGTCGGACCTGACCAGTGGCAGCACCGGCCAGAAGGCCAAGTGGTACAACAAGCTGATCAGTGCGAGGCCCAATAACAGCACCCCGCTGAGGGTCGCGCTGGCCACGGCGGGCCGCTACTACGCTGGCAAGGTCAGCACGATCAACGGCGTCTCGGCGTCTGACCCGATGCAGTACGCCTGTCAGCGCAACTACACCATGCTGTCCACCGACGGCTACTGGAACGAGTCCAACACCCCCACGAGGATCGACGGCAGCACCGCCATCGGGGATCAGGATGGCACCGCCAGCCGTCCTTATCTGGATGGGACCGCAACGGCCAACACGCTGGCCGACGTGGCCCAGTACTACTACGTGACCGACATCCGCGACAACGCCTTCAACAACACCAACGGCGTGCTGGGCACCGATGTGGCCAACAACGGTATCGCTGACAAGCAGCAACGCATGTACACCTCCACGGTTGGGCTGGGTGCGTCAGGCTACATGCGCTTCCAGGCCAACTACCAGACGGCCACCAGCGGCGACTACTACGACGTGGCACAGGGCACGTCCACCAGCACCACCACGGCCAGCAACGGCGTGTGCAGCTGGCAGACCTCGGGCAGCTGCAACTGGCCCAAGGCCGTCAGCAACACGCAGACCACCATCGATGACCTGTGGCACGCAGCCGTGAATGGCCGGGGGGTTTACTACAGCGCCGCGAACCCGGCACAACTTCGCGATGGCCTGGAGAACTTCATCCAGTCGGTCAACTCATCCACCTCGGACGCCTCTGCCGCAACCACCAGCAACCCCAATGTCTCAGCAGGCGACAACTTCGTGTTCAAGTCGACCTTCCACTCCGGAGACTGGTACGGCGAACTGGCGCGCTATACCATTGACATCTCCACCGGCGCGCTGTCGGCCTACCCCGATTGGACCCAGTCAGGCGAGGTGAACATCAGCGCGAACACCAAGGGCAATCCTCTTCTGGACAACATGCCGTGGGCCACGCGCAAGATTTACACCTACTCACCCTCTTCGAGCACGCCTTTGCTGCCCTTCGACTGGGCATCCATGCCCAGCAGCATGCAAGCCTTTTTCAAGATGGCCAATATAGACAGCCTGTCGCAGATATGCTCGTCTGGCGCTGTCTGCCTGGCTTCGGCGGCACAAGTAGACAGTGCCACAGCGGGCGACATTGGCGCAGGCGGCCTCAACCTGGTCAATTTCCTGCGCGGCGACCGTAGCAATGAAGGCCCGACCACGGCGACCTATTATCGCCAACGCATGCACGTGCTGGGCGACATCGTCAGTTCCCAGGCCGTGTACGTGAAGGCACCCCGCTTCGGCTACGTCGATGCTGGCTACGCGGCCTACCGTAGCGCACAGGCCTCGCGCATGCCCATGCTGTATGTCGGGGCCAACGACGGCATGCTGCACGCCTTCAAGGCCGACACCGGCGTCGAGGCCTGGGCGTACATCCCCTCCATGCTGCTGCCCAACCTCTACAAGCTGGCTGACAAGAAATACAGCACCAACCACGTCTACTACATCAACGCCACGCCGGCAGTCGGTGACGTGTACGTCGATGGCGGCTGGCGCACGATCCTGGTCAGTGGCCTGGGCGCGGGCGGGCGCGGCTTCTTCGCGCTGGACATCACCGACCCTGCCAACCCCAAGGTGCTGTGGGAGTTCACCTCTGACACCACCAAGGGCACGGGCTATACCATCGATGCCGACCTGGGCTACTCCTACGGTACGCCCATCATCACCAAGCTGTCGGATGGCACCTGGGCGGTCATCGTCACGTCGGGCTACAACAATGTGTCGCCCGGCAGCGGGCGCGGCATCGTGTGGGTGCTCAATGCCAAGACCGGTGCCGTCATCAAGAAGATCGACACAGGCGCGGGCAGCAGCAGCGGCACCGTTGCCGGCTGCTCGGCCGCACCTTGCCCTGCGGGCCTGGCCAAAATCGCGGCCTACACCGACAACAACAATGCCAACAACATGGCCATGCGCCTGTACGGAGGCGACTTGCTGGGCAATGTCTGGCGCATTGACGTGAGCCAGCTCACGGCCGCTGGTGGCACCGCCACCGTCCAGTTGCTGGCCACCCTGGCCGATGCCAATGGCACGCGACAACCCATCACCGCACGCCCTGAATTGGGCAGCGTGTCGGGCATCCCGGTGGTGTACGTGGGCACGGGCGCCTACCTCGGGGTGTCCGACATCTCCACCACGGGCCAGCAGTCCATCTACGCCATCAAGGACCCACTGACCACCGTGGCGGGCAGCTCCGGTATCTTCGGCAGTCCGCGCGCCGCAACGTGTACCGCATCGGGCAAGACCAACTGCTTCATCAAGCAGATCCTGCAGGATTCGGGCGGCATCCGCACGGCCAGCAGCTCCGTGAGCTACACCGTGGACTACCCCACCATGAATGGCTGGTACACCGACCTGCCGGAGACGGGCGAGCGCATGCACACCGACCCGGACCTGCAGCTGGGCGCGCTGGTGTTCACCACCAACATCCCCAGTGCATCGGACGCCTGCAGCGTGGGTGGCTCCAGCTACCTGAACTACCTGGACTACCGCACCGGCCAGACACTCACGGGCTCCACACAAGTGGGCGTCCTGCTCAGCGGTGGCTCCACCACGGCCCTGGCCACGGCGCCCACGCTGGTGAGACTGCCCAATGGCAAGATCATCTCCATCACGGACTTGTCGGACGGCACCACGGTCACCAAGGAGCTGCCACCGCTGGGCAGCAGCCAGAAGACGCGCCGCGTGTCCTGGCGCGAACTGATCAGCAACAACTGATCAGCATCCAGACGTGATCGAGGCGGGCCCTGTTCAGCGGAATGTTCAGCTGGACAAGGCCTCGTCCAACACCTCCAGCCAGTGTTTGACCGGCGTGTCGGTGCCCGACTGCAGGTGCACGATGCAACCGATGTTGGCGCTGGCGATCAGATGCGGCTCGGTGGCCTGCAAAGACTTGAGCTTGAGGTCACGCAGCTGGCGTGACAGCTCGGGTTGCAACACGCTGTAGGCCCCACCGGCCCCGCAGCACTGGTGGCTGTCCTGCACGGCCAGCTTCACCTCGAAGCCCAGTTCCCGCAAACCGGTTTCGATCGGGCCTGGCTTGGCCGCGCTGCTGAGCTTCTGAGCGTGGCTCAGGCTGCAAGGCGGGTGAAACGTGACCGCGCCAAGACCGGCTTGTGCCCGTTTGCCCAGTTTGCGCTTGAGCATGGGCATCCAGCTGGCCAGCATCTCGCCAGGGTCGCGCACCATGGCGACCACGCGCCGGGCCTTGTCGGCATAGGCGGGGTCATCGGCCAGCAGGCTGTCGTAATCCTTCACCCAGGCGCCACAGCCCGAGGCATTGATCAGAATGGCTTCGACCGGCGTGGGGGACTCGATGTAGGGCCACCAGGCGTCGATGTTGCGGCGCGCACGGGCCTTGGCCCCATCCACATCCCCCATGTGCCCTTGCACGGCCCCACAACAGGTGGATGCGGAGGCCACCACCGCCCGGATGCCGATGGCATCCAGCACGCGTGCCGTGGAGGCATCGATGTGAGGGCGCAAGCCCGGCTGCACGCAACCCTTGAGCAACAGCACCCGGCGTGCATGCAGGCTCTTGCGCGGGTCAGGCCAGGCTGGTGCGGCCATCGGCGGGCGCGATGGCACGTGTGCGCGAAGCGCGGCCGGCAGCAAGGGCCGCACCGCTTGGCCCAGCTTGAGCGCAGGCGTGAACCACGGCGAGGGCATCAGCTTGAGCAGGCCCCAGCGCAGCAGGCGTTCGCGCCAGGGGCGCTGCACCTGCGCGTCCACCACGGGCTGGCCCACGGCCAGCAGCTCGTGGTACTGGACGCCCGATGGGCAGGTGCTTTCGCAGTGGCGGCAGCCGATACAGTGGTCCAGGTGTTCCTGTGTGGTGCGCGTGGGCGTCTGGCCTTCGAACACCTGCTTCATCAGGTAGATGCGGCCACGCGGGCCATCCAGCTCGTTGCCGGTGACGCGGTAGGTCGGGCAGGTGGCATTGCAGAAACCACAGTGCACGCACTGGCGAAGCACTTCCTGGGCCTTGAGGCCTTCAGGGGTGGTCTGGTGTTCGGGGGCTAGCTGGGTCTGCATGGTCAATCCGCCCGGCGCGGCCACAGGCGACCTGTGTCGAACACGCCATGAGGGTCAAAGGCTTTTTGCACCTGCTCATGCAGGCGTTGCTGAACGGGCGACAAGGCGCTGGGTGCCACCAGGGCCCCTGTCTGCAAGGTGAGAAAAGGCTGGGCATGACCGCCAGCCTTGGCCACGACCTCGTGCACGGCCGCAGCCGGTGCCGGGGTGCACACCCAACGCAAGCCCCCGAACCACTCGGCCAGCAGCTCACCGTGCAGGCCCAATGGCGCCGTGGTGGGCGGCACGGCGATGCGCCACAAAGTGACGCCGTGCTGACCCGCCTGCATCACGGCCTGGCGCGCCCTCACGAAGAATTCATCGGTGTGGTCGCGCACGCCTTGCCAGAAGCCCTCGGCCACGGGTGGGGCCAGCAACTCGCCACGGCGCTCGCGGTACATGCCCTGCACGGCGCTGGCCACGGCTGCGCGGGCACCTCGCAGGCGCACCAGCAGCGTGCCATCCCACCAGGCGGAGGCGTCAATCGGCAAAGGCTGGGCGGCCCATTTGTTGATCTGCGCCAGGGCTTCGGCCTCGTTCACCTCGAAGCGCATGGTGGCCGACACCGTGGGCTGAGGCATCACCTTGAGCGTGACATCCACCAGCACGCCCAAGGTGCCCATGGAGCCAGCCATCAGGCGCGACAGGTCAAAGCCGGCGACGTTCTTCATCACCGCCCCGCCAAAGCGCAGCAACTCGGCGCGGCCGGTGAGCACCGTGCAACCCAGCACGTGATCACGCACCGCGCCACGCGACACCCGGCCCGGGCCACTCAGGCCACTGGCCACGGCGCCGCCGAGCGTGGGCTCGCCGCTCTGGCTGGCGGCGAAACCGTAGCGCGGTGGCTCGAAGGCCAGGTGCTGCCCGCGCTCGGCCAGTACGGCCTCCACCTCGCGCAAGGGCGTGCCGGCCCTCACCCTCATCACCAGCTCGCTGGGCTCATACGATTCGATGCCCTGCCAGGCACGCGTGTCCAGCAGCTCGCCTCGGCTTGTGTCACCCAGATGGTCCTTGCTGCCGCCTCCGCGTACGCGCAGGCAGGCGCCACGCCCGGCAGCGTCCTGGATGTGTTGGGCCCACTGCGCCGGGGCACCGTCTGCCGAAAGGGCTTCGGCTTGCGCGTTCGCGTCTTGTTCAGCCATGATGGCGGCAAGCATAAGGCAAGGCCGGGCTCGTCTGGCCTGCCGCCCTTGCAGTCTGGCCATTTCTTACCCCGATTTCCTCTCCCCCATTACATGAAAGTTGCTGCGCTGCAAATGGTGTCCACCCCCCGCGTGGACGAGAACCTGGCCCAGGCCGGCACCCTGATCGCCCAGGCCGCCCAAGCCGGCGCCGAGCTGGTCGCCTTGCCCGAGTACTTCTGCCTCATGGGCTTGCGCGACCAGGACAAGCTGGCGATTGCCGAGCCCCAGGCCGATGCACACGCCCCTGATCCCGCCACGGCGCCGATGCAACACATGCTGGCGCAGGCCGCACGCCTGCACGGCATCTGGGTGATCGGGGGCACCTTGCCCATTCGCAGTCACCAGGCAGACCGGGTGTTCAACACGGTGCTGGTCTTCAACCCCCAGGGCGAACGCGTCGCCCGCTACGACAAGATCCACCTGTTCTGCTTCGATGACGGGCAGCGCCGCTATGACGAAGCGGCATCACTGACGCCCGGCAGCCAGCCGGTGTCTTTCGAGATGCAGGACAAGGCCGGTGAGCATTGGCACATCGGGCTGAGCGTCTGTTATGACCTGCGCTTCCCGGAACTGTTCCGCAGCCTGGGCGCAGCCAAACCGCTGGATTTGATCGTGCTGCCTGCGGCCTTCACCGACACCACCGGCAAGGCGCATTGGGAGTTGCTGCTGCGCGCCCGCGCGGTCGAAAACCTCTGCCACGTGCTGGCCCCGGCCCAAGGCGGGCTGCACGAAAACGGGCGCCGCACCTTCGGGCACTCGCTGGTGATCGAGCCCTGGGGCGAGGTGCTGGCGGTACAGGCCGAAGGCCCGGGCGTGGTGCTGGCCGACATCACCCATGAACGCCAGACCCTGGTGCGCACGCAGTTGCCGGCGCTGACGCACCGGGTGTTGCGCTAAAACCGGCCGAGTCTTACTCGGAGAGGTCCTTCCACTCGGCGATCACGGTGTTGGACTCCGGGCTGCGCCCGCCGCCGGGGTTGAACAGATTCAACGCATGGGCGCTGACGCCTTCGCGGAAGTGTTTGCGGTCAAACAGCTTGAGTTGCGCTTCCATCGGCAGGTCGGTGATGCACAGCACATTGCGCCGGATCAGGGCGTCAATCAAGTCTTCCAGCACCCGCAGAAAGCTGGCGTCCAGGGACGCAAACTGCTGCTGCTCCGAATCCAGGCCCATGAACTGCCTGACCTCAGGGTGGTCTTCGGCCAGGGTTTGCGCCCCGACCACAGGGTCGCGGTGCAGACTGCTGATCTGACCGGTAGCGTCGCGCAACACGTAGAACATGGGAACCTCGAACAAGCTGATGGCTGATATCGGCTTATCGGCCCGTCTCGTGCATTCTTGAGAGGCGCGCGGTGCTTTGGCACATTGCCGCCACCATGCAAAAAAAAGTGGCCGCCGGCCTGAGCCAGCAGCCACGAAGCAACGCCATCACACCAACTAACCAGGCGTCACAGGAGAGCAGACCACTCTGCTAACATGAGCTTCGCAAATCCCAGGCCAGCCCGGCGCCGTGCGCTCATTCACGCACAAGGCGCGCCATGCACCAGCCTGGTCAGGCCAGGGCTCACAAGGTCAGCAGGTATTGCACCAGGTTGGCCACTTCTGCGCCGGACTTGGCGCACCAGGGGTGCGGCGTGGCCGGCAAACCGATCGGCCCGGCCGCACCCATCTCGGGCCCGAACTCGCGGCGCATCTTCTGGAAGTCCCAGTAGTAGTTGGCCGCATCAAACGATGGCACGGTGAAGTACTTGTGCCGCTCAATGAACAGGTTGCGCGCAGGCGACGTGCCATCAAAGATGCTGGCCTGCTTGGCCTTGGGCACGCGGAACACATCCCCCTTGCGGTTCAGATCAGGTGCAGGCGTGGGCTGGTCGGCCGTGCCGGGTACCGGGCGCACCGGTGCATGCAGGGTGTAGTACTGGTTGTACAGGGCCGAGCCTTCGGTGCAGCGATCCGGGTTGACCAGATCCTCCAGGTTGCGCACGTGGCCATCGCTCAACAAGCCGCGCGAAGTGACCCAGTACAAATCACGCAGATAGGTCGCCCGGATCGATTGCTGCTTGACCTGGAAGCCGGTGGGCGCAAAGAAACGCCCGACCTGGTTGAGCGGGATCATGCGCTCGTTCGTGTTGGCGCCCAGCTTGTCCGAGTGGCAGCTGGCGCAAGCCTGGTCATAGCTGGCCTTGCCGGCGGCCACGGAAGCGGCCACGAGCGGGTAGCTCTGCCAGCCGTTCTGCACGAAGCTGCCTTCCGTCGTGCTGGTGCTGCCCGTTTGTGCCAGCTTGCCGCTGGACTTGAGCCAGCGGTACATGCCCACATTGCGCAGGTCCACATCGTTCTCGTCCAGCGTGGACATGTAGGCCGTCAAGGCCTTGAGCGAGGTGGCATCCATCGAACCCATGGCGCCATCCGGCTCCTCGGCATGGATGTAGGAGCCCTCGAAGCCCACATACGACTCGGTGTGCGACAGCGAGCGGCGAATCGGCAGGTGGAAGGTCACATTCGGGATGGCCACCGGCGAG
>JACPOH010000317.1 GCA_016185075.1 Aquabacterium sp.
ACAGATAGCCGGTGAGGATGCCGTCTTCGATCAGCACCGAACGGCTGGAGGGCGTGCCCTCGTCGTCGATCGTCAACGAACCGCGGCGGTCAGGGATGGTGCCGTCGTCGAGCACGGTGACGCCCTTGGCGGCCACACGCTGCCCCACCCGGCCCGAGAACACACTGGAGCCCTTGCGGTTGAAGTCGCCTTCCAGACCGTGGCCGACGGCCTCGTGCAGCAGGATGCCGGGCCAGCCATTGCCCAGAACCACGGTCATTTCGCCAGCGGGCGCAGGTCGGGCCTCCAGGTTGATCAGGGCGGCATGCACGGCCTGGTCCACGTACTGGTCGGTCACGGCGGGCGTGAAGTACGACAGGTCGTAGCGACCACCACCACCGGAGGAGCCGACTTCGCGGCGGCCGCTTTGCTCGGCGATCACGGTGAGCGACAGACGGATCAGGGGGCGCACGTCGGCGGCCAGGGTGCCGTCAGCTCGGGCGATCAGCACGACGTCGTATTCGCAGCCCAGGCCGGCCATGACCTGCACCACGCGTGGGTCCTTCGCGCGGGCGCGGCGTTCAACGTCTTCCAGCAGGGCGACTTTGGCAGCGCTGTCGAGCGAGGCGATGGGGTCGAAGGACGCGTACAGGCTGCGGGACGCGGCCACACGGTGCTCACCCACCTTGACGCGGAGGCTCTGGCCTGCGGCAGCAATGGTGCGCACGGTGCGGGCGGCATCCAGCAAGGCGGCTTCGGAGATGTCGTCGGAGTAAGCGAAGGCGGTTTTCTCGCCGGAGATGGCGCGCACGCCCACGCCCTGGTCGATGCCGAAGCTGCCAGATTTGACGATGCCTTCTTCCAGGCTCCAGCCTTCGCTGCGGGTGTACTGGAAGTACAGGTCCGCGTCATCGACCCGGTGTTCGGTGATGACCTTGAGGGCCTTGAGCAGGGTGGATTCGTCCAGGCCGAAGGGGGCAAGCAGCAGCTCGCGGGCGGTCTGGAGGCGGGCGATGGTGGCGTCGACGGCGATCATGGCCCCATTGTAGGCACGGGCCGCAAGGGCCCGCACCCCACCCGACTATTCACGGGGTATCTACCGTGTCAGAGATGCCTCACAGGTGCAGAAGGGCCTGCACGCGCAGGTGCTCGTCGGGCTTGAAGTGGCTGTTGATGTAAGCCTGCATGTCCTGCTTGCGCTGGGCCTCCGACAGGTTGGAGGCGCTCTGGAGTCGATCCCATTCGACACGGGCAGCGGCCAGGCGGCGCTCCCAGTCGGCCCATTCTTCGTCAGCCTTGGCCAGGCGGTCAGCAGCAGCCTCGCCGTAGCGGGCGACGCGCTCGGCGCGCACGGCGGCAGGGTCCTTGCCGGGCGCCATCTGGGGCACGGGCTCGCCAGGGTCAGGCGGGGGCGGCAAGCCCGATTCGAGCTGGTCGTAGTACTGCTTGAAGTGCTGCTCGTCCTGATCGAAGAAGGCCTTGGCCCAGTCGGCGCCCAGGATCTGGCGGCGCACGGCCTTCTGCTCTTCGAAGACGGGCATCCAGGTACTGCGGTCGGACTGGTCGAACTTGTTGCGCCAGGCGTACGTGCGCAGCTGCCAGTATTTGTCCCAGATGGCCATGATCTGGCTGGCCAGCGGTTCGCCGTGCGCCTTGAGCGCTTCGTCGGCCACGAGGGCTTTGATGTCGGCGATGCTCACCTCGCCCAGACCCAGGATGTAGTACTCGAAACGTTTGCGCAACCCGGGGCATGGACTGAGCTTGCCAGCGGCCACGCACCAGTCGCCCGATGGCTCGGTGCCGGCAAAGGAGCCCTCCTTGAAAAGGCGGGTGCGCACCTGATCCGGGGTCAAGGCCACGCGTGGCGCGGAGCCCGCTGGGTCTGGCGCCTCCGCGGTGGGGCTGATCATGCTCCAGCCGGAAGCGCCAGCGGCACCACTGCCAGCCGGGGTATCGGTTGAGCCCTTGTGGACCAGCCAAATGGCCGTCACAGCCAGTGCGAGGGCCAGGCCACCGGCCATCTTCCATCCACGCATTTGCATCGCGCGCATCTTCATGTTTCTCCAACAAGGTCCGGCAAGAACGCTGCCACCACACCTTGCGAACCCATTGTCGCGGGTTCATGTTTCAGTCAACCACAGGGCAATCGCCCGGTTCAGCAAAGTACAAAGGTCGACCCCCTTGAACAGAGGATCGACCTGGTCGCGCGTGGGCCCTCAGCCCGCGCTGCGCTGGATCAGAGGAAGGCCCACTTCAGGCGGTTGGCGTGCTGGACATAGAAGGCCACAGGATCAGGCGAGTTGGCGCCAATGGAACCCAGCACCTGGTTGATTTCGTCGAGGTGGTTCCAGGTGTAGTTGTCCTTGATGACCTTGCCCCAGTGGCTGGAACATTGCGACACGAGGCCGTCATTGGCTTCGCCCTTGAAGTAGTCGGCCGTGTAGGCCAGCAACGCGTCAGACACGTCCCAGCCGTTGGTCTTGACCGAGGTGCCCGAGAACGAGTACCAGTTCATGCTGTTGCCGGCGATCTTGGCCGTGAGTGGGCCGCTGCCGCATGTCGTGGTGGGCGCACCGACCGGGAACTTCGCATTGAAGGCGGCCGCACCTTGGGTGCTCAGCGCGTTCAGGGCGGTCAACAAGTCGGTCTGGCTGGTGGTCTTGTTGCCAGTCAGCCAGGAGATCAGCTTCAGGCCGGCGGTGGCAGCGTTGTCGAAGGTGCCGCCTGGGGTGGTGTTGGCCAGGATGTCGTCGGCCACCTTGGAGCCGAAGTGGGTACCGGCCATGGTGCTGACCGAGGCAACCATCGAGGGCACGGTGCCGGCAGCGTAACGCACGGTGGGGCCGCCATGGCTGTGGCCGATCAGGTTGAACTTCTTGACGCCGTCCTTGGCGGCCCATTGCTTCATCTGCTGGATCAGCTCTTCACCGCGGAACTCCGTGGTCTGAGAGGGGTTGACCGAGGCGATGTAGACGGTGGCGCCTTCATCACGCAGCTTGCTGGGGATTTGATAGAAGTACTGGATGCCCAGCACGTTGTCGAAGCCGATGAAGCCGTGCACGAGCACGATCGGGTACTTGGTCTTGGCGGTGGTGCCGGCGTGAGCCGAGGGCGCCACAGACAGGGTGGCCGCGGTCACGGCTGCAGCCGCGCAAATGGTCTTGATGGAAACGTTGATAGGCATGCTTGACTCCTGGTAACTGCTTGACGAAATCTGCTGACGTTTATCGATCAACAGTTTGCGGAAGTATCAACAGAGGGCCAGGCGCGCAACGCAGGGCTTACCCGGGGAAACGGGGAAGTCCTCTCCCACGATGGTGCTAGCCTCCTACATCAAAGTTGTGCGTGGGGGCGAGCTTCACGGCTGCAAAAAAATGAACCGGTCACCCCATGGGAGCCGGTTCAGAAAAATGGCGATGCGCGCCCTGCCAGCCCGAGGCTGACAAAGCGCCTCGTCGGGTCACAGGCCAGCGAGTTTCAGGCGGTTGGCGTGTTGCTTGTAGAAGGCCACGGGATCAGGTGCATCCTTGCCGACGATGCCCAGCACCTGGTTGATTTCATCCAGATGGTTCCAGGCGTAGTTGTCCTTGATGACCTTGCCCCAGTGGCTGGAGCAGCGTGCGACCAGGCCGTCGTTGGGTTCGCCCTTGAAGTAGTCACCGGTGTAGGCCAGGATGGCATCGGAGATGTCCCAGGCGTTGGTCTTGACCGAGGTGCCCGAGAAGGAATACCAGCGCATGCTGTTGCCGTTCACGCTGGCGACTTCGGGGCCGGTGCCACAGGTGGTCGTCGGTGCGCCCACCGGGAACTTGGCGTTGAAAGCTTCGGCGCCCTTGGTGCTCAAGGCGTTGAGCGCGGTCAACAGATCGGCCTGCTTGTAGGTCGCATTGCCGGTCAGCCAGCCGATGAGTTGCAGGCCAGCGGTGGCCAGCTTGTCAAACGTGCCATCGGGCGTGGTGTTGGCCAGGATGTCATCGGCCACCTTGGAGCCGAAATGGGTGGCAGCCATCGTGCTGACCGAGGCCACCATGCTGGGCACGGTACCGGCGGCGTAACGCACGGTCGGGCCGCCGTGGCTGTGGCCGATCAGGTTGAACTTCTTGACGCCGTCCTTGGCGGCCCACTGCTTCATTTGCTGCACCAGCTCTTCACCGCGGAACTCGGTGGTCTGCGAGGGGTTCACCGAGGCGATGTAGACGGTGGCGCCGTCGTACGCAGGGCCTTGGGGACTTGATAGAAGTACTGGATGCCCAGCACATTGTCGAAGCCGATGAAACCATGCACCAGCACGATGGGGTACTTGGTCTTGGAGGCCGGACTGAACAGGCCAGAGAGGGACAACTGGGCGTGCGCCGGTGCGGCGGCCACGGCGGCAGCGGTCAGCGCCACAGCGGCGCCAAGGCGACGAAGGGAAGATGACGTCATGGAAGCTCTCCTCATGTAGGCGCCGCTCGTGATGGCGGCTGAGCTTCATTCTTGGTCTGACGTTAAATATTGGCCCCAGGATAAACACTGAAAGCAAGGGTTGCCCTCACCCCATGCACAGGGGCTTTCGACAGATCACGCCAGACTCAGTCCGGTTCGCCCGCATCCTCGTCCGCGCTGCGATGCGCCAGGGCCACGTCGTACAAAGCCTTGCGAGGCAAACCTGCCGCGTCGGCGACCAGGCCGGCGGCCTGCTTGACGGGGATGTGGCGCACCAGTTCGGCCAGGATGGCGTCCATGGTGGGGGACAGTGCCAAGGTACTCTGCGTCGAGGACACGCCGTGGACGACGAGCACAAACTCGCCTCGCAGGCGGTTGGCATCGGCCTTCAGCCAGTCGGCCATGGTGCGGATGTCCATCGTCGTGATGCTCTCGAACTGCTTGGTGAGTTCGCGGCAGACGGTGACACGGCCATCCGGCAGCACCTCGGCCAGTTCGCAAGCCAGCGCCTCGATACGGTGTGGCGCCTCGAACAGCACGACGCTGTGATCCTGCCCCAGCACGTCACGCAAGGCGCTGACGCGGGCTGCGCCCTTGGACGGCAGGAAGCCCAGGAAACGAAAGCCTTGCGCGTGCGTGTCGCCGGCCACACTCATGGCCGTGGTGACGCTGCTGGCACCGGGCAGGGCCACGACCGGCAGGCCCGCGTCATGCGCTGCGTGGACCAGGTGGGCACCCGGGTCGGACACCGCCGGCGTGCCGGCATCACTGACGTAGGCCACACGCTGGCCATCCTGAAGCAACGCCAGCACACCTTGGGCACCGCCCACTTCGTTGTGCTGGTGCAGCGCGATCAGCTTTTTGTCCAGCCCCAGGTGACGCAGCAGGTTGCCCGTCACACGGGTGTCTTCACAGGCGACGACATCCACCAGGCTGAGCACGTGCAAGGCCCGCAAGCTCATGTCGGCCAGGTTGCCGATGGGGGTGGCGACCAGGTAGAGCGCACCTTTGGGATACTGCTGGCTGCCGGCCACCTGGTGAGCCGCCTGGAGCAGCATATTGGCATCAAAGGTCACAACGAAATCCCGGGGAGATGAGGGAGAAGACAAGGCATTGGCCTATTTGCTAGGCCAGGGCCTGACGCTGGTCGAGCGCAATTATCGGGTGGCGCGCGGCCCGAGCGCGCGTGGCGCGGAGGTGGACCTCATCATGCGCGATCACGATGGCACGCTGGTGTTTGTGGAAGTTCGTACGCGCAGCGGCTCGGATCACGGGGGGGCTGCGGCCACCGTCAGCCGGGGCAAGCAGCGCAAATGCATCATGGGGGCGCAGTACTACCTGATGAATCTGCGCGAATGGCCGCCCTGCCGCTTCGACGTGGTCGCCATTGACGGCGAGGCTTTACATTGGATCCGGGCGGCCTTTGATGCGTCCTGAAACATGCAGGGCTTACCCTGACTTATGATCCGCGCCATGCCGGACTCCCACTTTCAGCAGACTTCGCTTCAGCAACCCTTGCTGGAGACCGCCGACTGGCTCTATCAGTCGTCAGACCGCCTGGCGCAGCAACTCCATTACGCGGCGCAGGCCATCATGCACACCATCACCTCGGGTGGGCGCGTGTTGTGCGCCGGCGAGGCCGAGGCGGCCTGGCTGGCGCAACAGGCGGCTTCGCTGCTGGTCAACGGATCTGGGCGCGAGCGCCCGCCCCTGGCCGCGCATGCGCTGCTGCCTCCGCAAGGGGGGGCGCAAGCTTCGCTGACCCAACAGGTACGGGCGCTGGGCCACCCGGGCGATGTGTGGCTGGCCTTCTCGATGGAGCGCGATGAAGCTGATCTGCGGGCGGCCACGGAGGCCGCGCGAGACCACGACCTGACGCTGGTCGCCTTCACCGGCGAGAGCGCCCGGACGCTGGGCCCGCTGATGCGTGATACCGATGTCTGGGTGCCCCTGCCAGGCGCGCGCCCGGAAACCCTGTTTGCGACGGGATGGCTGGCCTTGCACGGCCTGTGCACCGCCGTTGACACCCAATTGCTTGGAGAGGATGCCTGATGATGTTCCAGAACTTCATGAAACGAAGCGCCGTGTGTTGGGCGGCCAGCGCGCTGGTGGCGATGGTCGGTCTGTCGGCTTGCGCACCGCTGGTGCTGGGAACGGCCGTCGGTGGCGCGTTTGTGGCAACGGATCGCCGGACGTCCGGGATTCAGCTGGAAGACCAGACCATCGAGATCAAGGCAGGCAACCGCATCAAGGACGCCATCGGCGACCTGGGGCATGTGAATGTCAATGCCTACAACCGGTGGGTGCTGT
>JACPOH010000318.1 GCA_016185075.1 Aquabacterium sp.
CGTAGGCGCCGATGTTCTTCACCGGCGCAGCCCCCACCGTGCCCGGGATCAGCGCCATGTTCTCCAGCCCGGGCAGGCCCTGGTCGAGGCACCACTGCACGGTCTCGTGCCAGGATTCGCCCGCGCCCACTTCCACGATCCAGGCATCGTCGCGGGTTTCCAGCAGCCGGCGCCCCTTGATTTCCATCTTGAGCACGCACAGATCCACGTCCTGCGTGAGCACCAGGTTGCTGCCGCCGCCCAGGATGAATTTTGGTGCGCGGCCCAGTTCGGGGTCATTGACCACCTTTTTGACATCCGCCTCGGAGGCGATGTGCACCAGCACTTTGGCGTTGGCCGGCAGCCCGAAGGTGTTGAAGCCGCGCAGGCTGGCACCCCGTTCGATCACGAGAGAAGAGGGGGGTGGGATGGCGGCGGGCGTGTGCATGGCAGAATTTTCGCAGACAAAGGAGAAATTCATGCCCAGTTTTGACACCGTGCTCGACCCCAACCTGGTCGAAGTTCGCAATGCGGTCGACCAGACCACCAAGGAAATCGGCACGCGCTTCGATTTCAAAGGCACCAGCGCCGCCATCGAATTCAAGGAAAAGGAGAAGGAAATCAGCGTCCTGGGTGACAGCGATTTCCAGCTCGACCAGGTGCGCGACATCCTCAACAACAAGCTCACCAAGCGCCAGGTGGACATCCGTTTCCTGGACATCGGCAAGGTCGAGAAGATCGGTGGCGACAAGGTCAAGCAGGTGATCAAGCTCAAGGCCGGGATCGAGGCCGAACTGGCCAAAAAAATCACGAAGCTGATCAAGGACAGCAAACTGAAGGTCACAGCCAGCATCCAGGGTGATACCGTGCGGGTGCAGGGCGCCAAGCGCGATGACCTGCAGGC
Organism: Aquabacterium sp.; assembly: GCA_016185075.1. GTDB lineage: Bacteria > Pseudomonadota > Gammaproteobacteria > Burkholderiales > Burkholderiaceae_C > Aquabacterium. Next base: position 884 of record JACPOH010000318.1, read on the forward strand.
GGCCATGGCCTTGATGAAAAAAGACCTGAGCGAAGCGCCGCTGAGCTTCAACAATTTCCGCGATTGAGCGCGCGATCGGTCGATGCCCAGGTGGCATCGACGGGCAGCCCACAACAAAACAGGGGGATCAGGCTGTGGCAAATCAATGGATGAAGTGCGGTGCGGGCCATGCCCCACGAGTGCAGGTGCGGCACCTCACCGCCGCCGGCATCGTGGCACTGGCTTGTGCTGCCGTGCCTTGGGCGGCGCGTGCACAAAGCGTGGCGATGACCGGGGGCATGGGCAGCAAGGCCCTGCTGGTGGTCAATGGCGGTGCGCCCAAGGCATTGGCCGCGGGTGACACCTACCAGGGCGTCAAGGTGTTGAGCGTGAGTGCAGACCAGGTGGCCATCGAGGTCGCCGGCAAGCGCCAGACCGTGCGGCTGGGTGAGGCGCCCGTGAGCATCGGCGGCTCGGGTGGCGGTGCCAACGGCACGCAGATCGTGCTGTCGGCGGTGTCCGGCGGGCACTTCGTGACGCAGGGCCAGGTCAATGGCCGGAGCACGCGCTTCATGGTCGATACCGGCGCCACCTCGGTCGCCATGGGGGCTGACGAGGCCCGTCGCATGGGCATCAAGTTCGAGGACGGGGACAAGTTCTACGGCAGCACGGCCAACGGCACCGTGGTGGGTTACCGGGTGAGCCTGAACTCCGTGCGGATACAGGATGTTGAGGTCTTCAACGTGGAAGCGGCCGTGTTGCCGCAACCGATGCCCCACATCCTCTTGGGCAACTCTTTCCTGACGCGATTTCAGATGAAGCGCGAGAACGACACGCTCACGCTCACCAAGCGTTACTGAGCCAATGAGGCTCAGGCAGCGTGGTGCGCCTGGCGTGTTTCGCTGCGGCGGGGCTGCTTGCGAAGCGTCGCCAGTTCGACGGGGTCGTGGGCGCAGAAAAGCGTCACCTCTTGCCGGTGCTGCTGCTTGAGCTCGCGCAGGCGCAACTGGTTGGCCAGGCGGCTGGCGCCGTCCATCTGAACCAGACTCTGAAACAGCCTGAGGCCCATTGGGCAATGCGGCTCGTCGATGTCCATCTCCCCCCTGAAGAAATAGGCGTCGCCACAGTGCAGCAACCAGCCGTCATCGCCCCGGACGGCCACCCCGCAATGGCCCTGTGTGTGGCCAGTCAGGGGGATCAGCAACACCTCGTCATCCGTGCCCGGGAGGGCGCGGGCAGCCTCGAAG
>JACPOH010000006.1 GCA_016185075.1 Aquabacterium sp.
CGACCAGTTCTGGCAACTGGGTTGGTTCGAGTACCGCTTCCAGGTGGAGCGCTTCGAGTACATGGACGAGAAGAACGAAGTGTGCGAGCGCGCACAGGCCAGCACCATGAGCCTGTTGCTGCGCAAGGTGGAGACGACCGCTCAGGAGCGCACCCTGGCGCGCACCATGCAAGCCGATTTCTCCATCCCCGACGACCTGCCCGAACTGGCGCCGCAACCTTCCGCCAGGTTGGCCGCCTGAGTGCACCATGGCGCGCCGCTTTCTGGTCTTCTCCGGGCACAACGACCGTGCGGTCGTGGCCCTTTGCCGTTTCTTTGACCAGGCCGGCTTGCCTTTCGTCATCGTGGCCACGGGGAAGGGCGACGCCATCCACCAGACGCGTTGGCGCGATCACGTCATCTTCAACCGCCTCGATGCCCTGGTGACCGTGCCCTGGTTGCGCGATCTGGCTGACAGCCAGGGGGGCGGGCTCGTGTACTGCCCCACGACCGAGTTCATCAACCACTTTCTGCTGACCCACCGCGAAGCCCTGGCCGGTTGTGGGCTCGAGATCGGTCTGCCCGATCAGGCCATCTACGAGGCGCTCACAGGCAAGCAAAGCAGCCAGGCGCTCATGACCGCCTTGTGCCCTGATCTGCATCTGCCGGCCACGCAAACAGATGGCCATTGGCACGCACCTTGTGTGCTCAAGCCTCGGGCCAATATTGCGAGTGGGCGTGTGCTGTACCCGATGCTGTGCCGCACGGCTGCCGATCTGGATCAGGCGCTGACAGGCCTCGACCATGGCGCCTACTTCGCACAGGATTTTGTCGTGGGCCAGAGCCACTACCTGTGCGCCTACCTGAGCCGAGACGGCGAGGTGGCCTCGTTCTGGCAACTCAACCTCATGCAGCAGGCCGGTGGCAAGTCCATCGTGCTGGCGCGCCCCACTGGCAACCCTGGTCTCGACGAGGCTCGCCTGTTCAAAGGGCTGCAGCAGCAGGGCTACCACGGTGCCTTCATGCTGGAGCTCATCGAGGCCGAAGGCCGGCTGTTCTACATCGAAGTCAACCCACGCTTCTGGGGGCCTTTGCAGCTGGCACTGGACGTGTGCCCGGACATCCTGCGCCTGTTTGCCCGTGACCAGTGCTTCGATTCACCTGCTCTGCCCGCGACGAACCCGGACAAGGCCGCGTATGCCTGGGCTTATGGCGCGAACCAGCCGGGCTGCGTGGTGCATCCTGCTGGTCGGGCCTTGACGCCCGCGCAGTTGGACCAACTCCTGTATGCCCACGATGTGTACGCCCGGGATGACACCCAGGCCTTGCACGCCTGCCATTGAGCCTGCACGCACCACCACCATTCCTTACGGATGTGATCAACATGCCCACCAACCAGCTCTCCCTCAAGGACCTCTACCTGCAGCGCAGCAAGCATGCCAACTACCAGCTGGTTCACCCGCTGGTGGCTAGGCTGCTGGGCGACACCAGTGACCTGCCTGCAGGCAAGCTGGAGGTCGAGCGCCAGGCCTACTTTGACCGCGCCTTGCCCCTGCTGGGCGCCAAGGTGCTGGACATCGGCTGCAACACCGGCTACTTCAGCTTCGGTGCCTTGCAAGGTGGCGCCCGCCATGTGTGCTGCTACGAAGGCAACCAGGAGCATGCGGCCTTCGTGGCCCATTGTGCCGAACAGGCGGGCCTGGCCGATCGCCTCACGATGAACGCCTGCTACTTCGATTTCATGGCGCCGGTGACGGACACCTACGACGTGACCTTCTGCCTCAATGTGCTGCACCACCTGGGCGACGACTTCGGCGACCGCAACCTGGGCATGGACGCCGCGCGGAGCCAGATGCTCGAAGGCCTGCGCCACATGGCCGGTCTGACGCGTGTGCTGGTGCTGCAACTGGGCTTCAACTGGAAGGGCGACGTGGCCTGCCCTCTGTTCGAGGGTGGTGAGAAGGCCGCCTTGATCGACTTCGTGGCGCAAGGCGTGGGTGACAGCTGGGTGATCGAGGAGGTCACCGTGCCCAACCCGGTGACCCGCCAGTACGAGCCCATCAGCGAAGACAACCTGCCGCGCAACAACGCGATCGGCGAGTTCATGAACCGCCCTTTGTTCAAGATGCGCAGCCGGGTGTTGGCGTGAAGCGCTGGCTTGCGGGGTAGGCCTGGATGCGGGCCTGGATGCAGGCCTGAAGCCACCGTCTCGCCACCATGAAAAAGGTCCGCCCATGGCGGACCTTGTCGTTGAGCAAGCCCTGGGTGATCAGGCGGGCTGCGCTTCGGCGTGCGCGGTGATGCCCGACGGGGCCTGTTCGGCCGCGGCGGCCGGCTTCCAGAACACAAAGAAGGGTTCACGCGCGTTGCAGCCGAAGTCGGCTGGCAGCACCTTGGGCAGCAGCGTGTCGTGAGGCAGCAATTCGCCTTTCAGACCGGCTGCATGGAAGTAATCGGCGATGTCGTCACCAAAGAGCCGAACGTGGTCAGCCTGCCCGAACAGCAGGTGCGCGGTCTGGGCATCGGGTACCGTCTTGGTCTCGAAGGTGTGCTTCAGGCAAGGCGCGTAGGGTGTCTGCGCGATCACGATGCCACCGGGCTTGAGTGCGCGGTGGATTTCCGACAGGGCCTTCTCGGGGTGGTAGACATGCTCCAGGATGTGGTTGCAGATGACCAGATCCAGGCTGCCGTCTTCGAACGGCAAGGCTTCGAGATCGATGCGCTCGTGATGGGCTTGTGTGGGGTGCAGGTCACCGCGGATGTAATGGGCAGGCTGGCAGGCACCAATCAGCCTCTCCAGATGCGGCTCTGGTGCCATGTGCAGCACGGTGGCGCCCGTCAACTGGGCGGTGATGCCGGCCGCGTTCATGTAGAGCCACAGGTGGCGATCACGGTCAGAGCAATGGCACGAGGGGCACAGGTACATCGACAGATCGGAACCCACAGTGTCGAGCAGGCGCATCAAGGGGCTGCGCTGTTCGGCGTGAGGGTGGGGCAACCAGGCGGAAACGGTCTGATCACATACGCAGCAGTAGGGCATGGCTCTTGTCCTCGTGTTCAGGCGGCGGTGCCGGCGTGTTGGGCCTGGGTGGAGGCCATCACGGCTGCAGGGGCGGCCACGGGCAGCGAAGGGGTGCGAATCAGCGCTGCGACGCGGGCCACGTCTTCATCGCTGAGGGCCGGGTAGATCGGCAGGCAGATGATCCTGGATGACGTGGCCTTGGCCACGGGCAGCAGGCTCGCGCTGGCCGATGGCAGGCCGCGGTACATGGGGAAGTCCGAGATCAAGGGGTAGAAGTAGCGGCGGCCATTGATGCCGGCATCCTTCATCTGTTGATACAGCACGTCGCGGGCGAGCGGGTAGTCAGGCTCGACCAGGATGGGGAAGTAGGAGCAGTTGACGTCGGTGTCGGGGGGCGGCTCCATCAGGCGGATGCCTTTGACATCGCTCAGCAGCGAGCGGTAGAGCGCGTCGATCTCCTTGCGGCGTGCAATGGCCTTGCCCACGTGCTGGAGTTGCAGCAGGCCGAGCGCGGCATTGAGTTCGCTCATCTTGCCGTTGATGCCGGTGGCCACCACGGTGGTCTCGTTGACGAAGCCGAAGTTCTTGAGGTGGTCGATGTGCTGCTTGGTGCGCGCATCCGGGCTGATGATGGCGCCGCCTTCGAAGGTGTTGAACACCTTGGTGGCATGGAAGCTGAGGATGGACAGGTCACCGTGCTGCAGCACGCTCTGGCCTTGCTGTTTCACGCCGAAGGCATGGGCGGCGTCGTAGATGACCTTGAGGTTGTAGTCGTCGGCGATGCGCTGGATGGCCTCCACATCGCAGGGGCGGCCATAGCAGTGCACGGGCATGATGGCCGTGGTCTGAGGGGTGATGGCCGCTTCGATGCAGGCGGGGTCCAGGTTGAAGGTCTGCGGGTCAATGTCCACGAAGACAGGCTTGATGCCGTTCCACAGCAGGGAGTGGGCCGTGGCCACGAAGGAGTAGGGCGTGGTGATCACCTCGCCACTGATGCGCAGCGATTGCAGGGCCGTCACCAGGGCGATGGTGGCGTTGGTGAACAGCGAGATGTGTTTGACGCCGAGGAAGTCGGCCAGTTCGGCTTCCAGCTGCTTGTGGAAGGGGCCGCCGTTGGTGAGGATCTTGCTGTCCCAGATCTGCTGCAGGTACGGCATGAACTCCTCCAGCGGCGGCAGATCCGGCTGGGTCACATAGATGGGTGCCTTGGTGTTCATGATCGGTCCTGATCAGATCGAGTGTTCGGCGTGGGCAGGCTGCTCGGCGACGCCAGCCTTGGCCTGGTGTGAGGCTCGTGGCGCCGGTGAGGTGCCAGGGTTGCTGGCCAGCAGCTTCAGCCAGAAATCCCGAAAGGCGAGGTACAACTGGTCCAGCGAGCCAGCCTGGTTGTCCAGGATGTCAAAGTAGCCGGCCACCACGGGGTCATCGCTGAAGTGGTGCACCACGCGCTGCGTGGCCGTGCCGATGGCGCTGACGGCGGTTTGCGGGCTGATGTGCCCATCTCGCCATGCGCCCCTTCGGCCGACAGCACCATGTTGCTCAACTCGCCCAGCCAGTTCTGGCAGGTGCCCACGGTGCTGTTGAACAGCTCCTCGGTGGTGGGCTGCAGCACATGGCCATTGCTTTCCAGCACGAAGTCGGGCAGGGACAGGGTCCAGGCAGGTACGCCGTCGTCATGGCTCAACCAGCGCTGGCTCACGGTGGCGCAGCAGGGCGCGGCCATGTGGGCGGCCACGTGCGTGCGGTAGAACTCGGGGTAGATGATGTCGTCATCCAGGTTGAAGTGCACCAGCGGGGTCTGGCCGCCCCACAAATCCAGCAACTGCTCGTGGTTGCGGCGGGCGTTCTGCGGGCCACGCACCACGGTGATGTTGAGCTCCGAGGTCAGATTGCCCCAGTGCCGGTTGCGAATCATGTCGGTGATGACGCCGCCAGGGCTGTCGTCCGACACGATGACCTTGAAGTCCTTGAAGCTCTGGCGGCGCAGGGCCAGGAACAGATCGCCCAGGTATTCCTTCTTGTAGGCGGGGATCAGGGTGGTGATCTGGGTCATGCTTGCTTGCTCCTGGTGGTCCGGTGTTGGGCCACGAAGCCCTGGTCGATGACACCGCACAGCGAGTGGATGGTGCTGAAGGCGGTGTGCTTTTGCAGGATGTACTCGGCCGAGTCGTAGAAGGCCTCGGGCAGTTGCCAGCCGCTTTGCGTGTTGTGGTACAGCGGCAGACGCACGATGCGCGGGAAGACGCGGTGCGTGCAGATGGCGCTCAGGCACAGGTCGGTGGCCCACAGGTGCCAGCCGATTTGCGGGTCGATGCGGTGGATCGAGTCTTTCGCAATGACCAAGGCCAGCTCATCGATCGACACGGCCGCATCCGAGGCGGGGTGGTCGGCGCTGTTGACGCGGTCGATCACGAAGCCGGCCGGTTCGGGCTGCTCGGTCTGGCGGTTGATGCCCATGCCGATGAAGCCCAGCAAGGTCTTGGGGCGGTCTTCAGGCGAGATGCTGGCCAGCAGCGCGTTGAGGCGCTGGCCAAAGCCCTTGGGGAAGTAGACGTCCTGGTGGCACAGCAGCACCCAGTCGCTCTGCACATGGGCCAGCGAGGCTTCCAGGGCTTCCGCCGGCGTGGCGGCCTGGCGGTAGGAAATGATGCGGGCCTGCACTTCCTTGAGCCCAGGCGATTGCTCGACGTTCACGCGCAGTTGCTGCTCTTTGGTGGTGGGCACCACGACATCGAACAGCGGCTGGCTGGAGACAGGTGGCACATCATCGAACTGACGCAGGCCGCGGATGATGAAGTGCTTCATGCGGTGCACGCGGTCTGCGCAACCCGCAGGCACGCCCAGGGCATCGCCCATGTAGCGCACGGCGGCAGCGACCTTGTCGTCCATGGGCTGATCCGGCAGGTGGTCGGCCAGGGTCGGCGTCCAGCCGGCATCCAGCAGCAGTTTGTAGATGGTCGAGTGCGACTGGTAGCGGGGGTGTGCCAGCTCCTGGCTGAGCGTGTCGTGGGCGGAGGCGGCTTGCCCTGTGGAAGGGTCGGCTTCGATCAGGTGGGCGATGGTGGACAGGCAGGCGTGGTTCTCGGCCAGCACGAACAACTCGCCACCGGTGGCCAGCAGTGGCCCCAGCTCGGCCAGGGTCTTGGCGGCGTGAGGCAGGTGCTCCAGGCGGTTGACCACGATCAGGTCAAACGTCTTTTTCTCGACCGGCAGGGCGGTGGTATGCGGGTTCAGTGTCAGCCATTGCGCCTGTGGATGGCGGCTCTGGTAGGCCTGGGCCAGCTCACCCTGGCCGCAACCCAGCTCCAGCACCTGCGAAGCGGCAGGCAAGGCGGCCAGCAGGCGTTGCAGGGCTGGGTCGGCCGCGCGCGCTGCGCGTTCGTGACTCGCAGGGGCAGGCGAGCCGCCGCCGATCACGATCAGGGCGGGGGCCGGCGCATGGAAGGTGGCGGGAGCGTTCATACCACCATGATGGGCTTTTCGCCCTGAAGCGATCTGCCAATGAGGCGCCAGAACAGTGCATTAATCCCGGCCTCGCGACGGGGTGTGGCTTCAGATTTCGGCCATGGTGCAGAGCAGCAGGTTCAGGTTGTGACGCGCCAGGTGGCTGCCACGGCCATGCACGGCCCCTTCGAGCTGGGGGTTCTCGCCAATCGTCAGGCATTGCTGCCAGGCGTTCTCGATCATGGGCAGGATGTCGGCGGCTTGCTCGGGCAGGGCCGTGGCCAGCTCCAGCAGCACGTCGCCCAGGACGAAGTAGAAATCGGGCGAGTCAGGCCAGTTGGCCATCTCCGCCTCGGCCAGCTGGATGGCTTGCTCAACCTGGCCGCTTGCCTTGAGCGCATACAGGCTGCGCAGGATCAGATCGTGTCGCCAGGGGGGCTCACGGGTGGCCTGCGGGCCGAGCAGGCGCAGGGCGTGTTCATAGTCCGTCCACGCATCCGCAAAGCGGTCATGGACCTCGTGGTCCTTGCCGAGCTGGTAGCGCAGGTAGGCGTCTTGCGGGCGTTCGGCCACGGCGGCTTCCAGCAAGGCGCGGTTGCGGGGGCCCTTGGCCTTCATCTGCTCTGGCAGGTAGCCGTCATGCAGCACGGTCACCGCCAGATCCTTGCGCGGCAGGCTGGACACTGGTTGTTCGTGGATGCGCCCTTCGTAGCGCACGCCGGCGGGCAGCACGCGTGGCAGCCAGCTCGAAGCGTCTTGATGATGGGGATGGCCATTGGCCTGGAAGGCGCTGCGTACGTCCACGCGGCCGATGAAATCGAGCGTTTGCTGACGCAGTGCGGCAATCAGCTCGCCACCTTGGCTCAGGATCTCGTCGGCATCCAGCACCAGGTTCCAGTCGGCCTGACTCAAGGCCAGCGCCGCGTTGCGCGCCGCGGCGAAGTCCTGCACCCAGGTGAAGTGGTGAACCTGCGCCCCTTCGGCTTGGGCCAGGGCCACGGTGTTGTCACGCGAGCCGGTGTCCAGCACGATCATCTCGTCCACCCAGGGGCGAGCACTGCGCAGGCAACGCGTGATGCAACGCGCTTCATCGCGGGCGATCATGACCAGGGCGATGCGTGACATGGTTCACAGACAGGTGGAGGTGCTCGGCATTGTGCGGCGCAAACTTGAGCGCGAAACCCCCGAACAGAGGCCGGGATAACACCCAAATAGAGACCTTTGGCCACATCTACTGCGGGCTTCCCCCGGTCTTGGGGCATTGCAGAATTCATTCACGGCAATAAGCTGAACCCAGGTCCAAGCAGGAGACCCCTATGCGCAAACAACTCATCTGGATGTTGGCGATGACGTCAATCATGACAGCCGCGCGTGCGCAAGAGGTCGAGACCGAAGTGGTTCAGCAACTCAGCACGACGCAGGCGCATCTGCGCGAGATGTCGCCCCCATCGGGCAAGCCGGCCTCGGCTGCACCCTTGCTGGCGCGCCTGGTGGGCAAGATGCTGTCCGAGCAGTTCAAGGATGTGCGCATTGACCTGTCGCCCGATGCGGGCCCGGCCAATGCGGCGATGGCGCCCACCCCCGGGGCCTTGCATTTGAACCGCCGCGCCGAAATCTGCTTTGACAACTACCGCGTCGGCTTCAAGCGCGACGGCGTGGTCATGCGCTACGAACTGTCGTTCTGAGCGGCCTCAGCGGGGCGCAATACCCGGCATCACCAGGATGTTGTCAAACATGTGCGACTTGTTGCTGATGCAGTCGCCTTGCAGCCAGGTGAGCGTTTTCAGGTTGTAGAAAGCCGAAGGGAACACCACGCGCTGCCAGCCGGGTTTGCCGTCGAGCGGGGCATTCATGCGTACTTGCGTGCCATCCGTTTTGGTGCCGATGAACTCGACCGTGACCGGGGCGTCTGCATTGGCTTCGGCCAGATCCAGGGCCAGCACGGAAAACGGTTTGCCAGACTGTGCCGTGAGCACCGTGCTGGCGTTGCAGCTGTTGGCCAGCATGGCCGTGCTGCCACCCGCATCGGGTGTCCAGAGCTTGCCGATGGCCTGAAAACCAACCGGATGGTCGTCATCTGGTGCAGCCGCATAACGCAGTGTGTAACCCTTGCTGGCATACACCGAACCCACATGGCAGGTGGGCTGGGTTCTGGCGCAAATCAGGTCTTCAAAATCCAGCACCACGGCCTGGGCTGCCTGCGCCCCAGTGAGGCTGGCCAGAACGACCAGGGCGTGAATGGCATGGCGACGGCGGCGCAGCATGGCGAAAGGTGACGGGGGCATCAGCGTTGTCATCAGGAAGGCCATTCTAGGCAGCCCCGCCAGCCCGTGGGGGGCCATTGCTGAACGCAGCCCGGTAATTTTTCAGAATATCTTGCGCCCCGTCAGGCGTTCATGTTCGCGCACGGCGAAACGGTCGGTCATGCCGGCAATGTAGTCGGCCACGGAACGATGCAGATCGTCGCGCCGCGCGAAGTCGGCCGGCATGGCTTCGGGCTGGTTCACGTAGGCATGAAACAGCTCGCTCAGCACCTGCTTGGCACGGGCGGTCGTGTCATTGACCTGCTCATGCCGGTACAGCTCCTTGAACAGGAAGCGTTTGAGCTGCGTGCTGGCCTCGCGCATGGGCTGGCTGAAGCGCACCAGCGGCGGGCATTGCCGGGCCTCGTCCGCCGTCAAGGGCAGGTGCTCGGCCAGCTTGGCGCGCGTCGCGTCGATCACGTCGTACACCTGTTGCGACAGCATGCGGCGAATGGTGTCAAACAGCAGGCGTTTGCCCGTGGCCTGCGGGTGCTCTGACAAGGTCTCATCCCGAAAGCGCGTGAACAGGGGGACGGCCTCCAGCTGCTCCAGGGTGATGAGCCCCGAGCGCACGCCGTCATCGATGTCATGGGCGTTGTAGGCGATCTCGTCCGCCAGGTTGCACAGCTGCGCCTCCAGGCTTGGCTGCGTGCCGTTGAGGAAACGCTGGCCGACACCGCCTGGCTCCAGGGCCTCCAACTGCTCGGCATGTTGCCGTGAACAGTGCTTGAGGATGCCTTCGCGCGTTTCAAAGCTGAGATTGAGGCCGTCAAAGCCGGGGTAGCGCTCTTCGAGCTTGTCGACCACGCGCAGCGACTGCAGGTTGTGCTCGAAACCGCCATGGCCCTTCATGCATTCGTTGAGCGCATCCTGGCCGGCGTGGCCGAAGGGCGTGTGACCCAGGTCATGGGCCAGCGCAATGGCTTCGACCAGGTCCTCGTTCAAGCCCAGCGAGCGCGAAATCGAACGCCCCAGTTGCGCCACCTCCAGCGAGTGGGTCAGCCGTGTGCGGAACAGGTCACCTTCGTGATTGAGGAAGACCTGCGTCTTGTAGACCAGGCGCCGAAACGCCGTGCTGTGCACGATGCGGTCGCGGTCGCGCTGGAAGTCACTGCGGGTGGGGGCGGGCGGCTCGGGGAAACGACGCCCCTTGGTTTGCTCAGGTTGACTGGCGTAAGGGGCTAACCACATCGTTTCGTTTGACCTCAGAGGGCTTGGCTCAGCGTGTATGGGCGGCAATCACATCGCGGACCAGGGCGTCGGGGGCGGGCCGCATGCTGGCTTGCCCCAAAGGCCCGACGACCACGAATTTGATTTCGCCGCCTTCGGCCTTCTTGTCCACCTGCATCAGTTCGATGTAGCGGTCGGCACCCAGATCGGGGCCCTTGATGGGCAGGCCGGTGCGCTCGATCAAGGCCTTGATGCGCAGCGAGGTGGCCTCGTCGATCAAGCCAAGTCGGGCCGACAGGTCAGCCGCCATCACCATGCCGCAACCCACGGCCTCACCGTGCAGCCATTCGCCATAGCCCATGCCCGCTTCGATGGCGTGGCCAAAGGTGTGGCCGAAGTTCAGGATGGCGCGCAGACCGGATTCCTTTTCATCCTGGCCCACCACCCAGGCCTTGATCTCGCACGAGCGCTTGACGGCATGCATCAGCGCGGCGCGGTCGCGCGCGAGCAGCTTGTCCATGTTGGCTTCCAGCCAGGACAGGAACTCGGCATCGGCGATCGGGCCGTACTTGATGACCTCGGCCAGGCCAGCCAGCAACTCCTTCTGGGGCAGCGTGTCGAGCGTATCGAGGTCGCAGATCACGCGCTGGGGCTGGTAGAAAGCCCCGATCATGTTCTTGCCGGCCGGGTGGTTGATGGCCGTCTTGCCGCCCACCGACGAGTCCACTTGCGACAACAAGGTGGTGGGTACCTGCACGAAGGGCACGCCGCGCATGTAGCAGGCGGCGGCAAAGCCCGTCATGTCACCGATCACGCCGCCGCCCAGGGCGTACAGCACGGTCTTGCGGT
>JACPOH010000319.1 GCA_016185075.1 Aquabacterium sp.
GGCGGCGGCATCGTTCACCTCGTTTTGCAGCACCTTCTTGCTGACCTTTTCGAGGTCGTCGTAGATGCCCTCCAGCGTGTCGGCGGAGTACTCGGCGTCGGCGTCGTACAGCTTGAGCAGCACGTCCTTGGCGTCTTCGATCAGGGCTGGGATGCGGCGCGCGCGCATGCGCAGCAGGCGGAACACCGGCAGGTCTTCCTTGTGGACCGAGAACAGCACGTTGTCGTGCAGGATGAAGGCCACGCGGACGTTGCGGGGGGCTTCGTCGTCGTCGATCAGGAAGTCGGAGCGGATGTGGACGGCGCCGTCTTCTTCGTAGAAACGGGCGGATTCTTCCAGGTCGTCGTCGATGATGTCGGCGGGGATGACCAGGCCGAACTTGACGGCGATCCAGCCTTTTTCTTCAGGGGTGGGGGCTTCGAGGTCGACCCAGACCGGACGAGCGGGTGTGAGCTCGTCGAGGCTGTCGATTTCTTCCTGAAACAGCCGGCCATTGGCCAGCGTGAACACGTTGAGCATGCGGTCTCCAGCACGTGGGCCCTGGGCGCGGCACCTTCACGGGCTCGGCCAATGGGGGAAACGTACAGGTTGAGGGAAGGGGTGAATGGTGTGGCCGCCCCTCCCGCTTGGCCGCCCACCCTGACACTGCAGTGGCTGGCTGGGCCTCACCTGGCTTGCGCGCCCCATGACTGCAGGGCCGGGTCCAGGTGGCTGGAGTGGGCGGTCACCGAGGGTGACTGTCCAAGGTGATCGCTCCAAGAGCGCCGCGTGTGCGGCTCAAGCGTCATTATCGCCTGCTCCGGCCGGTCTTGCGGCGCGAGTTGCGCCAAGACCGCATCAAAAATGGCCCTGTTCGTGTCCCATGTCGGGCGTGGCCGGGTTGGGTGGGGTGGAGGGTGAGGCGGTGTATGGTGGCGGCCATGGCCTTGCCCGCATCCCGCATCGATCTCAACCTGTTTCGCGTGATGGTCGCCGTGTACGAGCACGGCGGGATCTCGGGCGCGGCCAGGCACCTGCACCTGAGCCAGCCGGCCGTGAGCCACGCCCTGACCCGTCTGCGGCGTGCCTGGGGTGATCCGCTGTTCGTGCGCCAGGGCAACCGCATGCTGCCCACGGAATTGACACGCCGGGTGATTGGCGAGGTGCAGGCCCATTTGCGCGGGCTGCAGACCTTGATGGGGCAGGCCGATACCTTCGACCCGGCGACGCTGGACATGACCTTGCGCCTGGGCATGCGCGACGTGCTGGAGGCCATCACCTTGCCGCCCCTGATGGCACGCCTGGCGGAAGTGGCCCCTCGCGCCAGGCTGGCCAGCGTGCGGGTGGCGCACGACGCCATGGCGCAGGCGCTCACGCAAGGCGAGGTCGATCTGGTCATCGATCGCCAGCGGCGCGTGGGTGCCGCGATCAAGGGCATGCACCTCGCGGACGAGTCGCTGGCCGTCATCATGCGGCAGGGGCATCCCCTGGCCGGGGCAGATCTGGATCTGTCAGCCTACCTGCGGTGCCAGCACGTGATGGTAAGTTTGCAGCCGGACCAGCCCGACCCCTTGCAGGCGGTGTGGGCGGCGCTGGGGCAGGGGCCGCGCGACGTGATCCTGCGTTGCCAGCACTACTTTGCGGCGGCCAATGTGGTGGCCCACAGCGACACCTTGCTGACCCTGCCGCGCACCTATGCGCAGGAGCTCACGCGGGCCTTGCCGCTGCGGGTGTGCCCCTTGCCGGTGGTGGTGCCCCCATTGGGGATCTGGATGTACTGGCACGCCGACCGCGACACGGACCCGGTGCATGCCTGGCTGCGCGAGAGCCTGAGGCAGGGCGTGTATGCGTCCATGGGCCTGTTGCCGCCTTGCTGAGCAGGCCTCATCGGCATGAAAGTCAGCAGGAGGGCTTGGGCGTCTCGGCGACGTGCGACCACGGTCAACCTATGCAGCTTGTGCATGACTCGCGATGAAAATTCGTCATTTGATGCACGGCTTGAAGCGGCGTAGCATCCCTGACGTTGACCGAATGACCCACTCATCAGGAGACCACCATGGACTTCCAGCCCAGTGAACGTGCCGCCAAGACCGCGGCCCGCGTGCGCGCTTTCATCAAGGACCACATCGAGCCCGTCGAACGCGAGCACTGGGAAGGCATTCTGGGCCAGCGTCATGGTGGTGACTGGACACAGTGGAAGATCCCGGCGCGCGTGGAAGAACTGAAAGCCAAGGCCAAGGCCGAGGGCCTGTGGAACCTGTTCCTGCCTGACCCCGAACTGGGCGCGGGTCTGAGCGTGCTGGAGTACGCCTTCAGTGCCGAAGAAACCGGCCGCTCGATGATGGCGCCCGAGATCTTCAACTGCAATGCCCCGGACACCGGCAACATGGAGGTGCTCTGGAAGTACGGCAGCGAGGAGCAGAAGAAGCAATGGCTGACGCCGCTGCTGGCCGGCGAGATGCGCTCGGTGTTCTTCATGACCGAGCCCGACGTGGCCTCGTCGGATGCCACCAACATGGCCGCCACGGCCGTGGTCGAGGGCGACGAGATCGTGCTCAACGGCAAGAAGTGGTGGTCGTCTGGTGTGGGTGACCCGCGCTGCAAGATCGGCATCTTCATGGCCCTGACGCCCAACCCCGATCTGGGCCGCCACAACCAGCACTCGATGGTGCTGGTGCCCATGGACACCCCGGGCGTCGAGATCAAGCGCATGCTGCCTGTGTTCGGCGAATACGACGAGCCGCACGGCCACGGCGAGGTGCATTTCAACAATGTGCGTGTGCCAGTGAGCAACTTCATTGCCGGGCCGGGCAAGGGCTTCGAGATCGCGCAAGGCCGCTTGGGCCCGGGCCGCATCCACCACTGCATGCGCTGCATCGGCGCGGCAGAAAAGTCGCTGGAGCTGGCGATCCAGCGCGGCATCGCGCGCACGGCCTTCAAGAAGCAGCTGGTCAACCTGGGCGGCAACCGTGAACGCATTGCCGAAGCCCGTGTGGCCATTGACCAGGCGCGCCTGCTGACACTGCAAGCTGCCTGGAAGATCGACACCGTGGGCGTGATGGGCGCCTTGACCGATGTGTCGGCCATCAAGGTCGTGGCCCCGACCATGCTGCAAAACGTGGTGGACTTTGCCATCCAGATGCACGGCGGCATGGGCGTGTCGCATGACGTGCCGCTGAGCGCCTTCTTCAACCCGGCCCGCAGCCTGCGTCTGGCCGACGGCCCCGATGAGGTCCACAAGGGCATGATCGCCCGATTGGAGCTGATGAAATATGGCGTCATGAAGTAAGCGGGATTGGCATTGAGCGACAACACGAACAACAAAGGCATCGAGGACCAGGGCGGACGCGTCCGCGCTGGTGAAGAGCTCAATGTGGTGGGTGTGGACGCGTGGCTCAAAGGCCATGTGCCCAGCTTGCAAGGCCAACCCGAGGTCACGCAGTTTTCAGGTGGGGCGTCCAACTGGACCTACCGCCTGAAGTACCCCAATGGGGATTTCATCCTGCGCCGCCCACCCGCTGGCACCAAGGCCAAGGGTGCGCACGACATGGGCCGGGAGTACCGCGTGCAACAGGCGCTCAAGCCGGTTTACCCGGTGGTGCCCACCATGATCGGCCTGTGCGAAGACGAAGCCGTCACCGGTAGCGAGTTCTACGTGATGGAGCGCATCGCCGGCATCATCCCGCGCAAGAACATGCCGCGTGGCTTGAACCTGGATGCGGCCACCACACGCCGGCTGTGCACCAACGTGCTGGACAAGCTGGTCGAGCTGCACCAGGTCGATGTCAAGGCGACCGGCCTGGACAGCCTGGGCAAGGGCAGCGGTTATTGCCAGCGCCAGATCGAGGGCTGGAGCGCGCGCTACACCAAGGCCAAGACCTGGAACGTGCCTTCGTACAAGTACGTGATGGCCTGGCTGAAAGAGCGCACACCGCAGGACGTGGCCAACGTCGTCATCCACAACGACTGGCGCTTTGACAACGTGATCCTGGCCGAGAACGATCCCACCAAAGTCATCGGTGTGCTCGATTGGGAAATGGCCACGCTGGGTGACCCCTTGATGGACCTGGGCAATGCCCTGGCCTACTGGATCCAGGCCGATGACAACAAGCTGATGATGGCCACGCGCCGCCAGCCCACGCACCTGCCCGGCATGCTGCGTCGTGAAGAGGTGGTGGACTACTACCTCGACAAGACCGGTTACCAGCTCGATCGCCAGCGGGACTGGGCCCTCTACGAGGTCTATGGCCTGTTCCGCCTCGCCGTGATCGCGCAGCAGATCTACTACCGCTATCACCATAAGCAGACGCGCAACCCGGCCTTCAAGAACTTCTGGATCATCGTCAACTACCTGGATTGGCGCTGCAAGGGCCTGATCAAACAAGCCAAGGGCTGACAAGGGAGACACACCATGGGCGCCATCTACCTTCTGCGACACGGCCAGGCTTCGTTTGGCTCCAACAACTACGACCAGCTCTCGCCTGTTGGGCACCAGCAGGCCAAGGTGTTGGGCTCGGCCCTCAAAGCGCGCGGCGTCAAGCCCGATGTGCTGGTCAGCGGCACCATGCAGCGGCATCTGGAGACAGCCGCCGGGGCACTGGGCGAGCTGGGTCTGGAGCTTGCAGGCATGCACCAGCATTCGGGCGTCAACGAGTTCGATCATGAGAACGTGATCGAAGTGGCCGAGCCCCGCTATGTGGACAAGCTGGTCATGATGAGCGACATGGCCGCCTCGGGTGACCCGCGTCGCACCTTCCAGAAGTTCTTTCAGGATGCCGTGTCCCGCTGGGTGGGCGGCAACCACGATGACGAGTACAAGGAGCCCTGGTCCGTCTTCAAGCTGCGGGTGGTGTCTGCCCTGGACGAGCTGGTGAAGATGACACCCCCCAAGGGCAGCACGCTGGTGTTCACCTCGGGCGGCACGATCAGCGTGATCTGCGCGCACCTGCTGGGTCTGAGCGATGCACAGGCCTTCACCATCAACTGGACGCTGGCCAATGTGGGCATCACCAAGATCCAGGCCGGGCGCGATGGCCTGCACCTGATTTCGGTGAACGAGCACGCGCACGTCGAGGGCGCGCAGCCGCCACTGCTCACCTACCGCTGACGCATACTTCGAGGTCTGGCCGGCAGGTGGCATGTCGGCCTCATCAACAAGGAACAACAAGGATGAAAGCCCTCAAGATCGCAGGCGGCGTGCTCGCCTTGGTGGTGGCCCTGGCCGGTGTCGGCGTGGCCGCGGCCTGGGCGCCAGACCGTCCGGTGGACACACTCAAGGCCCGCTGGGCCCCGGCGCCATCGCAGTTCGTGGCCATCCAGGGCATGCAGGTGCACCTGCGCGACGAAGGCCCGCGCGATGACCCGCAACCCATCGTGCTGCTGCATGGCACCTCGGCCAGCCTGCACACCTGGGAAGGCTGGGTGGCGGCGCTCAAGGGCCAGCACCGCGTCATCACCGTGGACCTGCCCGGTTTTGGTCTGACAGGCCCCGCGCCCGATGGCGACTACCACCTGCCGCGTTATGCCGACTTCGTGGTGGGCGTGCTGGATCACCTGCAACTCAAACAGGTGGTGCTGGGCGGCAACTCGCTGGGTGGTGAGATCGCGTGGATGACGGCCGTGGGCCACCCTGATCGTGTCAGCAAGCTGGTGCTGGTCGACGCGGGCGGCTACCCCTTCAAGACCGAGGGTATGCCCATTGGCTTCAAGATCGCGCGCATCCCGGCGCTCAAGCCCTTGATGACGCACATGCTGCCGCGCCACATGATCGAGTCCAGCGTGCGCAGCGTTTACGGTGATCCGTCCAAGGTGACGCCTGATCTGATCGATCGCTACTACGAGCTGACACTGCGCGAGGGCAACCGCGAGTCGCTGACGGCACGTTTCAGCCAGAGCCCGCTGGGCGCCTATGCCGACCGGATCAAGCAGATCAAACAACCCACGCTGATCATCTGGGGTGGGCAGGACCACCTCATCACGCCGGACAACGCCGACAAGTTCCAGCGCGACATCGCGGGCAGCCGCCTGGCGGTGTTCGACAAGCTGGGCCATGTCCCCCAGGAAGAAGACCCGGCGGCCACCGTCGAGGCTTTCAAGACCTTCCTCGTGCAGCGCTGAAGCGCGCTGGCATGCACCTCCAACCCGTTCACGACCCCCGAGCTGAAGACCATGGCCCAACGCAGACAGAACATCCTCATCACCGGTGCCAGTTCAGGCTTGGGCGAGGGCATGGCGCGCGAGTTTGCCGCCATGGGCCGCAACCTGGCGCTGTGCGCGCGCCGGGTCGACAGGCTGGTCGAGCTCAAGGCCGAGCTGGAAGCGAAGCACCCCGGCGTGAAGGTGCTGGTGCGCCCGCTGGACGTCAACCAGCACGATCAGGTTTTCGAGGTGTTCCGCGCCTTCAAGCAGGACCTGGGGCAGATCGACCGGGTCATTGTCAACGCGGGCCTGGGCAAGGGGCAGCCCATTGGCAAGGGCCGTTTCGATGCCAACCTGCAAACCGCACAGACCAACTTCATCGCGGCGCTGGCGCAGTGCGAAGCCGCGGTCGAGATCTTCCGCGCGCAAAACAGCGGGCATCTGGTGAGCATCTCGTCGATGAGCGCGATGCGCGGCCTGCCACGCAACCTCACCACGTATGCGGCCACCAAGGCCGGTCTGGCGGCCTTGACCGAGGGCATTCGCGCCGACCTGCTGCGCACGCCCATCAAGGTCACCACAATCTTCCCCGGCTACATTGAAACCGAGCTGAGCAGCAAGTCGGCCAAAACACCCTTGATGGTGGACACGGCCTCGGGTTGTCGGGCGCTGGTGGCGGCGATCGAGCGCGAGCCCGCCAAGGCCTGTGTGCCGAGCTGGCCCTGGACGCTGATAGGTTGGTACATGCGGCACGCGCCGCTGGGCTGGATCGCCAGGATGTCCTGAGCGGGCGGCCTTACCCGAGCGGGCACAGCTTGCTCACCGCGTCGATCAGCTGGCTGGGTTGAAAGGGTTTGGTGATCCAGGCCCTGACGCCCAGCGCGGTTGCTTCATCCCGGTGCTTCTGTTGGCTGTCGGTGGTCAGCATCATGACCGGCGTGTGCTTGTAGGCGCTGTCCCGCAGCAGCCGCACGAACTCCACGCCGCTCATGCCGGGCATGTTGACGTCGCAGATGACGAGGTCGATTCGGCGGCCGTCCAGCAGGGCCTGGGCCTCCAGCGCGTGAGCGGCGTCGCACGTCTGGTAGCCGGCGCGTTCCAGCGCCACCTTGACCACCATCCGGAAGCTGCCGGAGTCATCGACGATCAGCACTTGTTTGCTCATGGTGCGCGCCTCTCTAGCCGGCCACCTTGCCGGTGTCGGTATCAAAGTAGTACGTCGTCCGCTTGCGCGGCGAGAGGTAAGCGAAGGCTTCGGCAGACAGCTGCTGCGGCCGCATCGTCCTGGTGATGGAGACGTCCTGTTCGACCTCCAGATCCACGATGATGGCTTCTTCCCTGGGTATATCTGGGTCATGGATCAGCACGACCGGGCGCAGAGGCTTGGTCGTGTTGACCGAGACGACCATGGCCTGTGCCCCGTTGGACAATACCACGATGGTGCCTGGCGGGTACACGCCCATGCAGCGCACAAAGGTGTTGAGGGCCAGGGCATCGAACTGGTTGCGCTGCTGGGCAAACAGCATGGACAGCGCTTCGTGCGGCGTCATGGACTTGGCCAGATTGGGCGGGTTGCACAGCTCGTCGTAGGCATTGACGAGCGACACGATGCGCGACAGCAGCGACATCTGGGCGGCCTTGATCCCTGCCGGGTAGCCGCTGCCGTCGGTGCGCTCATGGTGCTGGGCGATCACCTGCAGCACCTCATTGGGCACATCCATCTTGCGGGCGATGTTGACGCCGTATTCGCAGTGCATCTGCATCAGGCTGGTTTCCGCCTTGGTCAGGGGCTCCTGCTTGCGCGTGACCCGGTCGGGGATCTCCAGCTCGCCCAGGTCATGGAACAGCGCCCCCATGCCCACCATCTTGATCACAGGCGGCGGGGCCTTGAGCTCCTTGGCCAGCATCATCGATAGCAGCGAGACGTTGAGTCGAGTCAGCCATGGTCTCCACCAGCGAACTGGCTGCCTCACGTACTTCCTCGGGCCGGGAAAAGACGTTCTGGTTGATCGATTTAATGGTCTTGGCCGCCGACAGCAACTGCTTTTCGCAGGCAGCTGCCTTGGCCCGTTGTGCTTCCAGCCGCTTCTGGCGCGCCTGCTTGATGAGCGCGAGTGAGTCGGCCTGCGGGGACGTGGCCGGTGGCGATGTCGTGCTGGCGACCGCGCTGGACGTCGGTGGCATGGGCGCGCGGTCGCTGCGCGACGGCGCGTAGCGGATACGCTGGAGGCCCAACCCACGTATCGTGTCGATCTGCTCCTGGGAGCGGATCTTGAAGCTGGAAAACGTGAACGGGTGCTGCGTCCAGCTCAGGTCCAGATGGACATACAGGCCGACGCACAGTTGCTCGGGCGCGATGTAGTGCTCCGAGGACATGGCTCTGTCGCGTGCACCCCGGAGGCTCAGCCCAATTGCTTGCCGACCACTTCGAGCAGTTGGCGCGGGCTGAAGGGCTTGGTGAGGTAGCCGTCCGCGCCGGCTTGTTTGCCCTGCTGCTTGTCGCTGTCCTGGCCCTTCGCGCTGAGGATCACCACTTTCATGCGCTTGAGCGAGGCATCCGACTTGATGTGCGAGCACACCGCGAAGCCGTCCAGGGAGCCCGGCATCATCACGTCCAGCAAGACGAGGTCGGGTTTGAGCTGGCGTGCCATCTGCAGGCCGATGTCACCGTTTTCCGCCTCGTGGATGTCCAGATCCTCGATCTCCAAGGTCATCCGAATGAGTTCGCGGATATCGGCCTGGTCTTCGACGATCAGCACGCGTTTCATGATGTGGTCCCCTCAGAGTCTCACAAAGAGTATCGGGCTCAAGCTTCTCACTGAAAAGCCGAAGCTGCAGCATAAAGGTGTCCTTGTTTTGATCAATGTGGGCTGTTTCGATAAATTGTTGCGCATGAGCCGCCGGTGGCCCGTGCAATGGGGTGCCGATGCGTGAACCAGCGCCGGGGGCCGGAATCATGGATGTGTGGCGACGCGTGCTGGGGTCGGTTCGGCTGCTGGCAGAGGTGCTGCTCATCGTCGCGGCGTGCGAGGTCGCGGTCATGTTCGTGCTGCCCTGGCTGGCGCCCGGCGTCAACGAATGGCAGGAGGCGTTTCTTGACGCCACCCTGCTGTCCGTGCTGGCGGCCCCGCTGCTGTTGTGGCGCGCCCATCAGCTGGCGCATCGCCTCCAGGCGAGCCCTAACGCGTCGGACGCCTTGTTTGTTCGGCGTAACGCGGTCATGGCCGCCCTGGTGTTCCTGTTGGGCCTGGCGCTCACGGTCGCGCTCGCCTGGGGCGTGCGTGAACAGACGCAGCGCCTGGCGCGCACGCGCTTCGACCAGGTGGCCAGCCGTGTCCAGGGTGAGCTGCGCGAGCAACTGGCCCACGCGGTTGAAGACCTCAACGATGTTCGCAGCCTGGCGGCGGTGCTGGGGCACCCCGTGAGCCGAAGCGAGCTGCACCAGTGGGCTGCACAGCATGCACGAAGCAGCTCGCCCACGGCCTCCTTGAGCGTCATCCGGCCTGTGCCGCGTGCGCAGGTGGCGGCTTACCAGGCCGAGGTGAGGGCCTCGGGCTTGCCCGACTTCACCGTGAGGCCGGTGGGCCAGGCGTCTGACCTGTATGTGGTGGATGCGATCGAGCCACAAGCCTCCAACCGCAAGGCCTTGGGCTTTGATCTGGGCAGCGAGCCGACGCGGCGCGAGGCTTTGCTGCGCGCCGTGGACAGCGGCCAGCCCGCGCTGACCCGCCGCATCTCGCTCGTTCAGGATCCCCAGAAGCGGGCGGCCTTCCTGTACTTCATGCCCATTTACCGGGCGGGCATGCCGATCGACACCGTAGCCCAGCGGCGTGCGGCGTTGAGCGGGCTCGTCTCCTCACCTGTGCTCGCAGAGGATCTGTTCAAGGGCCTGGGTGATGTGGTGAAGCAGCAGGTGACGTACCAGCTGTACGGTCAGGCCGCCTCGGGCGAGTCGGTGCCGCTTGCCAGCTCCGTGGAGGCCTCGCGGGTGCGCGGGGCGGCCCTGTTTGAAGCCTCGACCGATCTGGACATTTCTGGCCAGCATTTGCGCCTGGTGGTGCGCTCCACGCCTGCGTTCGACATGGACAGCGGCTACGGCATGCCCGTGTGGCTGGGTTTGCTGGGTGCCATGCTCAGCGCCTTGGCTGCGGCGGCCGTATGGTTGATGAACACGGGCCGGGCCCGGGCCCAGAGTCTGGCGCACGCCATGACGCAGGATCTGGTGAAGGCCAAGCACGATGCCGAAACCGCGTCGCGCGAGAGCGCGGCTCTGGTGAGCACGCTCAACCGCTTCGGCATGGTGTGCGTGACATCCCCTGCAGGGGACATCATCGACGTCAACGACGCCTTGTGCCAGACCAGCGGCTACAGCCGTGAAGAGTTGCTGGGGCAGAACCCACGCATCCTGGGCTCGCACGAGCACGACGCCTTTTTCTGGATCGCGGCCTGGCAAACGTTGCTGCACGGCCAGCCCTGGATCGGCGAGGTCTGCAACCGCACCAAGGATGGCGTGCTCTACTGGGTGCAGTGCGTGATCGCCCCCATCACGCGTGCGACAGGCGAGGTCGACAAATACATTTCCATCGCCTACGACGTGACCGCCACCCACAAGGCGCAAGAGGAACTGCAGGCCAATGCCGAGCGCTTCAACCTGGCCATTGACGGTGGCAGCGACGGCTTGTGGGACTGGATGAACGTGCACTCGCAGGAGGAGTGGTGGTCGCCCCAGTTCTACCGCCTGCTGGGCTATGAGCCCAATGAGATCGAGGCCAACCTCGTCACCTTCGACGAGATGCTGCACCCCGATGACCAGCGCGCCACGTTCCTGGCCATTGAAAAGGCCTTCAAGGACCACCTGCCTTTCGATGTGGAATACCGCTTGCGCACCAAGTCCGGTGCCTACCGCTGGTTCCGCGCCCGTGCGAAGGTCTACTTTGACGACTACGGGGCGGCCACGCGCATGGCCGGCTCCATCCAGGACGTCCATGACCGCAAGGAAGCCCAGGCGAAGCTGCGCGAGCACAGCCAGCAGATGTCGGCCATCTTCTCGCTGTCGCCAGACGCGTTCGTGTCATTCGGCCCGAATCGGTGCGTGAGCTACATCAGCCCGGCCTGGGCCTACCTGACCGGCATGAGCGGCCACGGCCTGATCGGGCTGGATGACGAAGCCTTCTGTGCCAGGTTGTTCGAGCGTGCCGTGCCCGGGCAGGCCGCAGGCAGCCTGCAGGCCTTGATGCACATGGAGCAAGCCGATCACGGCCAGGGTGAGTCCCCTGACGCGGGGCGCGTTGTCATCGAGATGAAGCCGCCCGCGCGCCGCAGGCTCGAGATGCGCCTGAGCCGCAGCGAGCGCGGCGCGGTGTCTCAGGTGCTGCACCTGCGTGACGTCACGCACGAGACCGAGGTGGACCAGATGAAGAGTGCCTTCCTGTCCATGGCAGCCCACGAACTGCGCACGCCCATGGCCAGCATCTACGGCTTCACCGAGCTGCTGCTGACGCGCGATCTCAAGCCCGACAAGCAAAAGGATCTGCTGAGCCGCATCTACCGCCAAAGCGAGGCCATGGCCGCCATCATCAACGAGCTGCTGGACCTGGCTCGCATCGAAGCGCGCCAGGGCAAGGACTTCAGTTTCGGCGCCCACAGCCTGTCGGACATCGTGGCCAGCGTGATTCGGGACTTCAAGCTGCCGCAGGACCGTCAGGCCCCGTTGATGAGCTTCCCGGATGAGGACGTGCTGGTCTGGGTGGACCGCCAGAAGATGCAGCAAGCCACGCTCAATGTGCTGTCCAACGCCTACAAGTACTCACCGGGTGGCGGCGACGTGATCGTGCGCCTGGTCGAGCGCGTGGTGCACGGCAAGCCTCAGGCGGGCGTTGAAATCCAGGATCACGGCATTGGCCTGACTCCCGAGCAGCTGGCGCGCGTGGGTGAGCGCTTCTACCGTGCCGACAAGTCTGGCAACATCCCGGGCACCGGCCTGGGCGTGACCATCGTCAAGGAAATCATGGAACTGATGGGCGGCCAGATCAGCCTGCGCAGCGAGGCCGGCCAGGGCACCACCTTCACCTTGTGGCTGCCCAGGATGGAATCCAGCCCGTCGCAGTTTGGCGCGCTGGAAGATGTGCAGCCAGCCCTGCACGACGACCTGTCATAGCCGGATCACAGGCTGGCCGCCAGCCGCGCCGCCTGGTCGATCGCCTTCTTGGCATCCAGCTCGCCCGCTTCAAACGCCCCGCCGATGACATGCACCTTGCGGCCTGATGCCTGCAGCTCGTCGGCCAAGGCGCGCAAGGGCACCTGGCCCGCGCACAGCACCACGTTGTCACACGCGATCCAAGTCGGGTCCTTGCGCTCTTCGCCGTAGCTGATCAGCAGGCCCTCATCACCGATGCGCTCGTAGTTCACGCCACCCACCATCTCCACGTTCTTCATCTTCAACGTGGTGCGGTGGATCCAGCCCGTGGTCTTGCCCAGGCCGGCGCCCAGCTTGCCCTTCTTGCGCTGCAAGAGCACCACCTCGCGTGCAGGCGGC
>JACPOH010000320.1 GCA_016185075.1 Aquabacterium sp.
GCGCCTCGTGCCGATGGAGGCCGCATTAAACACCCCTTGCGAATCAATTACTTAGGGTGTGTTTCTTGAGAGAGCCTGGTGACGGCCATAGCGGTAATGCGCCGCGCACGCGCCTTCGGAGCTGACCATGCAGGCGCCAGTGGGGTGCTCGGGTGTGCAGATGGTGCCGAACAGCACACAGTCTTGCGGGCGCTTGTGACCGCGCAGGATGGGGCCGCATTCGCAGCGGGGGTGATCGGGCACCACGCGTGTGGCCAGGCCGAAACGTTGCTCCGCATCCATGTCTGCATAGCGGTCATGGAGGCGCAAGGCGCTGTAAGGCATGCTGCCCAGGCCACGCCATTCGAAGTGATCACGCAAGGTGAAGACTTCCTTGGTCAAGGCGATGGCCCGGGCGTTGCCTTCGCGGTTGACTGCACGTGTGAACTCGTTTTCAACCTCCGCGCGGCCTTCGTTGACCTGGCGGATCAGCATCAGGATGGCCTGCATGACGTCCAGCGGCTCGAAGCCTGCGATCACCACCGGCAGGTGGTAGCTGCTGGCAAACACCTCATATGGACGCGAGCCGATGATGGTGGAGACATGCGCCGGGCCCACCAGCCCATCCAGTGCCACGGGCTCGGGCTGGTCGAGGATGGCGTGCATGGCGGCTGGCGTGAGCACGTGATTGCACAGCACGCTGAAGTTGCGCAAGCCCTCGCGCCGCGCCGTCTGGATGGCCACGGCGGTGGGTGGTGTGGTGGTTTCGAAGCCGATGGCCAGGAACACGACTTCTCGCTCGGGCAAGGCACGGGCGAGCTGCAAGGCATCATCGACCGAATAGACCACACGCACATCGGCACCCAGCGCGCGTGCGCTCATCAGGCTCAGGCCTTTGGATGCAGGAAGGCGCAAGGTGTCGCCGTAACTGGCCAGGGTGACGCCCGGGCGGCGTGCCACCTCGATGGCCATGTCGATGCGGCCAATGGGCAGCACACACACCGGGCAGCCGGGGCCGTGGATCATGCGCACCTGGGGCGGCAGCAGGTCGAGCACGCCGTAACGAGCCAGCGCGTGGGTGTGGCCGCCGCAGAACTCCATGAAACGGTAGAGTCGATCAGGCCGAGCCTCCCGGGCGAGCGCCTGGGCCAGCTGCTGTGCCAGCCGCGGGTCACGGAATTCGCTGACGTACTTCATGGCTTATCGGCTTGAGCCTCGTCAGCCATGCGGGCAAACAGGGCCAAGGTCGCTTGTGCTTCGTCCTCGTCCAGACGGGTGAGGGCATAGCCCACATGCACGATCACATGGTCGCCCACGTCGACATGATCGAGCAAGGCCAGCGAGACCTGTTTGCGCACGCCGCCCATGTCCACGGTGCCATGGTGGCGGCTGGGGTCGATGTCGATCACGCGGGCTGGTAGGGCGAGGCACATGGGTCTTGTCTGATCAGTCTCTGGCGGGCAACCCAGGCCTGCCCGAGGCTCAGGCCGCCGTCACCACAAGGGTATTGTGCCGGGCGCCAGACCTTCAAGCCACGCCTGGTCAGGCCTTCGTGCAAGGCATCGTCCAGCAGGCGGTTGGCCAGGCAGCCTCCTGAGAGCACGACGGTGCCCACGCCGTGGCGTTCACAGGCCCTGGCAGCCCATTCGGCCATGGCCGAAGCCAGGGTGGCGTGGAAGACCGCGGCGGCGTGGGCTGCGTCAGTCTGGTCTGCCAGCCAGTTCATCAGGGGGCGCCAGTCGAGTACCAGGTCATCGCTGATCAGCCAGCCATGCTCCAAAGCTTGAGCCGGCCAACGGGTACTGGCCAGGCTTTCCAGGCGCATCGCGGCTTCGGCTTCAAAGCGGGATTGCGTGAAGGGCGCCAGCACATGGAGCAAGCCGGCTGCGGCGTCGAACAGGCGCCCCAGGCTGGTCGTCCGGACGTGGCCATGCAGGACAGGCGATGGCTTGCCGGTGGCGGGCGCCTCGCTTTGTTGCAGCCATTGCTGCAACAGGCCGGACTGCTGAATCGAGGCAAAGCGCACGGCGATCTGCTGGGTGCGCCCGAGCGCGTGCAAGGCAGAGGCCGCCATGCGCCAGGGTTCTCGCACGGCAGCGTCGCCGCCTGGCATCACCAGTGGCCACAGGTGCCCCAGGCGCTCGCACTCGTCTTCGTGCACCCTCAGCAGCTCTCCGCCCCACACCATGCCGTCGTTGCCCAGGCCGTGGCCGTCCAGCGCCAGGCCGATGACCGGGGTGTGCGTGGCCTTGTCGTCGGCATGCTCGGCCAGCACGGCCGCCACGTGCGCATGGTGGTGCTGCACCTGGATCAGCGGCAACGCGTGCATGCCCGAGGCGGTCGATGCCCTGGTGTGCGCCATGTGGGCCGCCAGAATGGTGCTGAAGAAGTCAGGATGCAGGTCGCAGGCCAGGGCATCGGGCTGGGTGCGCAGCCAGCCAGGCCAGATGTCGGCCATGCGGGTGAAGACGACGCGCGTGTCCACGGAATCCAGATCCCCGATGTGGGGCGACACCATGGCCCGATCGCCCTGGGTGATGCACAAGGTGTTCTTGAGCAGGGCGCCCATGGCCAGCACCGATGGCGGGGGCTCCAGCTCCTGTCGGTCATGGCCTGGCATAGTTGGCAAGGCCACGGGCATGGGGGCATAACCCCGGCTGCGGCGAATGAAGCAGGCAGAGCCATCAGGGCGCACGCGCAGCACCGAGTCATCGTTGCGCGCGAGGATGTCGCGGTCATGCAGCAGCCAGCCATCAGCGAGTTCGGCCAGTTCCAGTTGCGCGGTTTCGTTGTCGATCACCAGGGGGGAGCCGCTCGCGTTGCCGCTGGTCACCACCAGCACCATCTCGTGCGGGCGCGTCAGCCAGTCGGTTCCCGTCGGCCGGCCTGCGGCCTCGTGGAACAAGAGGAAATGGAGGGGTGTATAGGGCAGCATCACGCCCAGCCAGGCCAGATCGGGTGCGATGCCGGGGAGCTCCCTTCGCGCGCGATCGGACTGCGACAGCAAGACGATAGGCCGCTCGGCGGATTGCAGCCAGCGTTGCTCATGCGGTGTCATGGATGCCCAGGGCGGGATGGAGGCCGGGCTGGCCATCATCACGGCAAGGGGTTTGCCATCGCGTCGTTTTCTCTGGCGCAACCTGCTGACCGCCTCGGGCTGACGGGCATCGCAGACCAGGTGAAAGCCGCCCAAGCCCTTGACCGCCAGGATGCCGCCTTCGCTCAGCAGTTCCAGCCCGGCTGCAATGGGGTCCTGCTCGTCGACACTGCCATCGGTGCGCTTGAGCCACAGGCGCGGGCCGCATGCCGGGCAGGTGTTCGTCTGGTGGTGAAAGCGTCGGTCAGCACCGTGCTGGTACTCGGCGTCGCAGGCCGCGCACGGCAGGAAGCGCGCGAGACTGGTGTGGCCGCGGTCGAACGGCAGGCTGCGCGTGACCGTGTAGCGCGGGCCGCACTGCGGGCAGTTGATGAAGGGATGGCGCCAGCGCCGGTTGTCCGGGTTGAACAGCTCGGCCAGGCAGCGTGCGCAGACGCCGAGGTCTGCGCCAATGGTGGCCATGTGCGGATGCGGGCTGTTGACGCTGGCCTGGATCTCGAACGGCTTGTGGGCTGGTGGCGCTTCAGCCGCGACGGCGGCCAGCACATCCACCTGCTCGACGCGCGCCGGTGGCGGCGCCTGCCACAGACGCGCTTGCAGCGCATCCAGCAAGGGGGCATCGCCATGCATGTCGATTTCCACGCCGAAGCTGGTGTTGCGCACCCAGCCTATCAGGCCCAGCGCGGTGGCCTGTTGCCAGACCCAGGGACGGAAACCCACGCCCTGGACCAGACCGCGCACGGCTAGGCGGCGGTGCATTGCTGCTCCAGCCAGCCCATCCAGTCTTCGAAGCCGTCACCTGTGGTGGCCGACAACGCGATGACGGCCGCGTCCGGGTTGACTTGACGGATGAAGCCCATGGCCTTGTCCATGTCGAATCGCAGGTGCGGCAGCAGGTCGCACTTGTTGAGCAGGATCAGGCCCGCAGCCTGGAACATGTCGGGGTACTTGAGGGGCTTGTCTTCCCCCTCGGTGACGGAAAACACCAGCACCTTGGCGCGCTCACCCAGATCAAAAGCGGCCGGGCAGACCAGGTTACCAACGTTCTCGATCAACAGCACGCCGTGATCCAGCGCGGGCAGGTGGTGCAAGGCGTCGTGCACCATGCGGGCATCCAGGTGGCAGCCCTTGCCGGTGTTGATCTGGACCGCCTGCACGCCAGTGGCGCGGATGCGCTCGGCATCGAAGCTGGTTTGCTGATCCCCCTCGATCACAGCCACGGGTCGGCGCGCTTTCAGGCGCCGTACCGTCTCCACGAGCAAGCTGGTCTTGCCGGACCCGGGGCTGGACACCAGGTTCAGCGCCAAGGTGTGGTGCGCGGCCAGGTGCTCGCGGATGTGATCGGCCACATGGTTGTTGCCCGCGAGGATGTCGTGCTCAAGTTGCAGCACACGCGTTCGCATGTCGCCTTCATGCGCATGGCCATGCTCGTGCGTGTGGCCTTGTACGTGGTCATGCGCGTGGGCGGGGGCAGATTCACAGCCGCAGATGGTGCACATGCTTGTTCCTGATCCTTGCCGGCAATGCTGTCAAGGGTAGCGCAATTCGGCTTCAGGTCAATGACACTGCGGGCGCGAACGCACCCTGATTTGACGCAAAATTTGATGGCAGTGAAACCTTGCCCTTCAGGAGCGATCAGGCATGAGCGATTTCCCGCAAGACATCTACACCGAGCCCGCCAATGTGGACGTGGACACCCTCAGGAACCTCGGGCCGCTCCGTGGCATGGCCGGCGTCTGGCAGGGCACGCGTGGCCTGGATGTCAAGCCCAAGGCGGATGGCGCCAGGAAGCAAGCTTATGTCGAACGCATCGAGCTGCAGCCGATTGACCCTCAAACCAACGGGCCCCAGTTGTTCTACGGCCTGCGTTACCACACGCACGTCACCAAGCCGGACCAGGTCAAAACCTACCACGACCAGGTTGGTTACTGGCTGTGGGAGCCCGCCACCGGCACGGTGATCCACACGCTGACCATTCCGCGCGCGCAGACCGTGATGGCCGTGGGCCAGGCGGCCGCCGATGCCACCAGCTTCGAGCTCGTTGCCACGCGTGGGCAGCTGGACTACGGCATCTGCGCCACCCCTTTCCTTGAGCACGCCTTCCGCACGGTCGAGTTCCGCATCCAGGTGACGATCAACCCGGATGGCACCTGGTCGTATGACGAGGACACGGTGCTGGAAATCAAGGGCCAGGCCGAGCCGTTTCACCACCGTGATCGCAACACCCTCAGCAAGATCACCGAGCCCACGCCCAACCCTCTGGCGCAGGCGCTGTACCAGGCCGGACCGTGATCCAACCCTGGCCACTCAGGGCTGCCGAGGCCAGGGCGGCAAGGTTTCGTAGCCAAACAGGTAAGGCACCACACGGTAGCCTTTCACCAGGCCGCCCTGCGCCGGGCGTTGGCTCAGGCGCCGGATGTCGTCGGCGTTCAAGGGCTGAACCTTGTCGGCGTCGCGCGATCGGCTGAAGACCCCGTTGCGCCACTGGTAGACCTCGTCCAGCTTTTCTTCGTAGCTGTAGGCGTGGTTGTGGTCGTTGTAGTAATCGTCGAAACGGTTGCGCCCCATGTACAGCGCGTTGGAGCCCTCATAGCCGGTCTTGTGGTGCGTCTTGGGGTCGGTGTTGACGATGTAGATCCAGTCGCCCGGCACAAAGTTGGTGGGTGCCACGTTGTAGTGCATCTTCATCAGCTTGCCGGGCCGGTCTTTTTCGCGCGGGTCGAAGTCCTCCTCGAAAAACCACATGTCACCGGGCTCGATGTTGACCAGCGGGTCCCCATTGACCTGCACACGTTGCTCGACCAGGGCCGCCGTCTGTGCGTCGCCCTTGATGCGCCGGTAGAAGTCCGTGATGCCTTGCAGCACGACCAGCTTGGTGGCCGTGTAGCAGCCGATGGCGTAACGGTCATGATGGGTGAAGGCGTCGAGCA
>JACPOH010000321.1 GCA_016185075.1 Aquabacterium sp.
CTGCAATTTTAGACGCCCGCGCCCGGCCCTTTCATGCCGATTCGGCCCCAATTCAGCCATTTGCCCCCACCCGCAAGCCGACTTGCGAACAAACGAACGCCAAGACATGACCGAAGTCATCGATTCCGCCCTCGTCTGGTTTCGACGCGACCTGCGCAGCACGGACCATGCGGCGCTTTACCACGCCCTGAAAAACGCCCGCCGTGTGTGGTGTGCCTTTGTATTCGACACCGACATCCTCGACCCGCTGCCTCGGTTCGATCGGCGGGTGGACTTCATCCAGCGCAGCCTGGTCGAGCTGGATCAGGCCCTGGAAGCCCTGGGGCGACAACAGCCGCTGGCGCAACTGACCACGTCGGCTGCCAGCGGCGCCACCACCGGCCTGATCGTGCGCCACGGCTCGGCCAAGATCGAGATCCCCAAACTGGTGGCCCAGCTGGGCGTGCAGGCCGTCTACGCCAACCACGACGACGAGCCCGCGGCCCAAGCCCGCGATGCCCACATACGCGGCCAGTTGAGCAACCTGGGGGCCGCCCTGTTCACGTCGAAAGACCATGTCATCTTCGAGCGCAACGAGGTGCTCACGGGCAATGACTCGCCCTACGGGGTGTTCACGCCCTACAAGAACGCCTGGCTCAAGAAGCTCGACCCGTTTTATGTGAAGCCCTACCCCATCGAGCGCTTCGCCGGCCACCTGGCGCCCATTCCCGCCAAGGTGCACCCGGTGGGTTCCGCGCGTGTGCCATCGCTCCAGGCCATCGGCTTCGAACCCGTCGGCGAGCTGAAGGTCCCCGCAGGCATGAGCGGCGCCCAGGCCTTGCTGGACGACTTCCTGCACCGCATCGACCACTACGACGAGACCCGTGACTTTCCCGGCATCAAGGGGCCGAGCTACCTGTCCACCCACCTGCGTTTTGGCACGGTGTCCATCCGCCAACTGGCTGGCCTGGCCTGGGACCGTGCCAAAGCGGGTTCTGCCGGCGCACAGACCTGGCTGTCCGAGCTGATCTGGCGCGATTTCTATCACCAGATCCTGTTCCACCACCCGCATGTGGTGGGCCACGCCTACAAGCGCGAATACGACCTGATCAAGTGGGCACACGGCAGCAAGGCCGAGGCGCATTTCCAGGCCTGGTGCGAAGGCCGCACCGGCTACCCGCTCGTGGATGCGGCCATGCGCCAGCTCAACCAGACCGGATACATGCACAACCGCCTGCGCATGGTGGTCGCCAGCTTCCTGATCAAGGACCTGGGGATCGACTGGCGGCGCGGCGAGGCCTACTTCGCCGAGAAGCTGCTCGACTTCGACCTGGCCGCCAACACCGGCGGCTGGCAATGGGCGGCCTCCAGTGGCTGTGATGCCCAACCGTGGTTCCGCATCTTCAACCCCATCAACCAGAGCGAAAAGTTCGACCCGCAGGGCAAGTTCATCCGCCGCTATGTGCCCGAACTGGCCGCCCTGCCCGACCGTGCCTTGCACGCGCCGTGGCTGGCGCGCCCGTCCGACCTGGCCAGCGTTGATGATGTGGTGATCGGGCGCGACTACCCGCAACCCATCGTGATGCACGACGA
>JACPOH010000322.1 GCA_016185075.1 Aquabacterium sp.
GGTGCGCCGCTTCTGGCTGCACCAGGCCAACCTGTCCATGAACCAGTTGATCGTCAAACGCCTGATCAACGCCGAGGTCACGCCTGATGTGGCGCCGCTGATCCTCGACGAGTTCGCCAACACCTCGTCGGCCGGCTCCATCATCGCCTTCCACAAATTCCGTACCGACCTGGCCAAGGGTGATGTGGGCGTGATCTGCTCGTTTGGCGCCGGTTATTCGGTGGGCAGCGTGGTGGTGCGCAAGCGCTGATTGCCGCCGCCATCGTGGCGCGATTCCGAGAGCCCATCGGCCCAGGCCTGATGGGCTTTTTGTTGTCCGCCATCAAATGTCATGTCATGGAATGACCATAGACTGAAAAGACACTTTTTCGGTCAAGGACGGGGAGACCAGCATGGCCCACATTTTTCGTCGATTCGCCCCTGCGCTGCTCGCGCTGGCCCTCGCTGCGGGTGCACCATCTGCGCGTGCAGATGGCGAGCCACCTTCATACGATTACATCAACTGGCAGTCCGTGCCCTCCATGTCGCCTGACCCGGGAACGGAAACCTACCTGCGTTCGTTTTCAGAAACCGTCAATGGCACCTTGACGACCCATGTCATCGAATCCTTCTGGTCGGGTGGCGACGGCTATATGTATGTCAACGTGGTCGCCGGGAACGCCTTCATCGGCACGTTCCGTTATCCGACAGAGGCCACCTCCGGTATCGAATATCCTTCGACCGATGGCTGGACGCCGCCGAGCAATGATCACTTCTATGACACGATCCCTGGTGTGCCGGAACCAGAGAGCGTGGCCCTGCTCGCATCGGGGCTGGCGGTGGTGGCCTGGCAGCTGAGGCCTCGCACCAAGGTCGCATCGCACCCGTGATCCTCTTGATGGGGGTGTGAAATCACGCGCCGGCTCGGTTATCGTGCCGGGCATGAGTGAATTCACCTTTTACTGGCACGATTACGAAACCTTCGGCAAGGTCGCTCGGCGCGATCGCCCATCGCAGTTTGCCGGTGTGCGCACGGATGCCGATCTCAACGAGATCGGTGCGCCCTTGATGCAGTATTGCCAGCCTGCACCTGATTACCTGCCCGATCCGGAGGCCTGCCTGCTCACCGGCATCCTGCCGCAGACTTGCCTGGAGCGCGGCGTACCCGAGTACCGCTTTGCCGATGCCATTGAGCGCGAACTGGCCCAGCCCAACACGATCGGCGTGGGCTACAACACCATCCGCTTTGACGACGAGGTGACACGCCACCTGTTCTGGCGCAACCTGATCGACCCGTATGCACGCGAGTGGCAGAACGGCTGTGGCCGCTGGGACCTGCTGGACGTCGTGCGTTGCACCTGGGCCTTGCGCCCGGAAGGCATCAACTGGCCCCGGCATGAAGACGGCCGCCCCTCCTTCAAGCTGGAGCACCTGACCGCCGCCAATGGCCTGAGCCACGAGGCCGCGCACGATGCCTTGTCTGACGTGCGTGCCACGGTTGGCCTGGCCCGGCTGATCAAGCAGGCCCAGCCCAAGCTGTGGGACTTCTGCCTGAAGCTGCGCAAGAAAGATGCTGTGCTGGCCGAAGCCGGCCTGGACAAGCCGCGCGCGATGTGGCGGCCCTTCCTGCACATCTCGGGCATGTTCAGCCACGAGCGCGGTTGCATGGCCCTGGTCTACCCCCTGGCCCAGCACCCCAGCAACAAGAACGAGATCCTGGTGTGGGACCTGGCCCATGACCCCGGCGAGCTGTTCGGCATGAGCGCCGCTGACATCCGCCTGCGCATGTTCAGCAAGACAGCTGATTTGCCCGAGGGCGTGACCCGCCTGCCCGTCAAAAGCGTGCACATCAACAAGTCCCCCATCGTGATCGGCAACCTCAAGATCCTGAGCCCGATGGCGGCCCAGCATGCCGCCAGCATGGACGGCATCTGGGCGGAGCTGTACACGCGGCCGGATGCACGCACCGAAGTCGATGTCGATGAAGACCTGTACGGTGGCTTCATCGGCAATGAAGACCGCCGTGTGCTGCAGCGCCTGCGTGGCTTGTCGCCCGCGCAACTGGCCGAGCGCACGCCGGGCTTCGTGGACGAGCGACTGGAAGAGGTGCTGTTCCGCTACCGCGCCCGCAACTTCCCTGACACGCTGAGTGAGGCCGAGCAGGCGCGTTGGCATGAACTGCGCGTGGCCCGCCTGCATGAAGGGCAGGGTGGTGGCCTGTCGCTCGCCGCCTTCTTCGAGCGCATCGATGCGCTGGGTGAGTCCTTGAGCGAGGACGATGAGCGTGGCCAGGACATCCTGGGCGCGTTGTACGACTATGCCGAGCAGATCGCACCGTAAGTCAGACGGCGACGCGCTTGGCGGTGTGGCCCGGCCCGGCGTGCAGACGCTGGTGCCCGTGATACGCAGCGCGCCACCGCATCTGCGTTACCTCACGGGCTACCCACCGCACCTGCTCCAGCAAGTGCAGCGCTTGATCGACGAAGGCGCGCTGGCCGAGACGCTGGCGCGCCGCTACCCCGATCGGCACGAGGTCAAGTCCGACGCGGCCTTGTACGAGTATGTGATGGACCTCAAGGCCCGCTACATGCGCAACGCCGACCAGATCAGCAAGGTGGCATATGACAACAAGCTCAAGGTGATCACGCAGGCGCTGGGCACGCACACGGCCGTGTCACGCGTGCAGGGCGGCAAGCTCAAGGCCAAGCGCGAGATCCGCGTGGCCAGCCTGTTTCGTGACGCGGCACCCGAGTTCCTGCGCATGATCGTGGTGCACGAGCTGGCGCACTTGAAAGAGAAGGCCCATGACAAGGCCTTCTACCAGTTGTGCACGCACATGGAGCCCAGCTACCACCAGTACGAGTTCGACTTGCGCCTCTACCTGGTGGCGCAGGATCTGGCCAAGGTCAAGCCCGACGCGCCAGGGGAGCCTGAGCCGGATCTGCCTCAGCCATGATGCGCTGCCAGTGCGCCTGCAGGCTGGGCGCCACGCGGTCGGCATCCGTCACCACGGACATGTGGCCGAGGCCCGGCATGCTCTCCAGCAAGGCATGTTCGTTCACGCGGGCCAGGCGGTGGGTCATCTCGCGTGCGGGCAGTCGCGTGTGTTCGCCATGAACCAGCGTCAAGGGCTGCTCCACTCGGAACTCTTCAAAGCGACGCGGCAGGGCCCCAATCAGGCTCACCTCTTGCGACATCTTCCAGCCGACAGCCCGCATGGGGGCCTTGACCTTGTCGGGCATGAAAGACCAGGCCCCCGGGCCGTTCCAGTAGTTGATGAAGGCTTCCAGCCATTCGTCGGTGCCGCCTTGCTCGGCCTTGGTGAACACGCTGTCGGGCTGGTACATGCCACGCATCTCGGCGCCCAGTTCGCCTTCAAGCTCATCCTGTACCAGGCGCAGTGAGCCGAACATCACAGGCTCGTACAGCCACAGTGACTTGATGGGCAGATCCTTGTCCAGGGTCAGCAGCAAGGCCAGCAGGCCGCCATATGAGTGGGCCACGAGATGCAAGCCGCGCGCGTCCGACGGGATCTGCTGGCGAATGTGTGCCAGGTCCATGTCCATCGAGAAGGGGGTGCCGGCGGGCATCAGGTCATCCGGCGCATAGCCCCGGTTCACCACCGCCAGGCTGCGCATGCCCTCGGGTGTTGGCGCCGACCGAAAACTGAGCCACTTTTAAGGTGTGTGCCGATCTAAAACTGAGCCAGGTGTTCAACCTACCCTGCTGCTTTTTGATGCAGCGGGGTTCGAGGAGTGATCACCATGGACATGATCGGCAGAATCC
>JACPOH010000077.1 GCA_016185075.1 Aquabacterium sp.
TGAGTGGCGCGACCTTCATCCTGCTGCACAAGTCGCAGGACAAGCCCGCGCAGGCCGCCAGCACGCTGAAGTTCTTCGAGTGGGCTTACGTCAATGGTGATAAGACGGCTTCCGAGCTGGAGTATGTGCCGCTGCCCGCTTCCGTCAAGGATCTGGTGCGCAAGCAGTGGGCGGGCATCACGGATACGGCTGGCAAGGCTGTGTCGTACAAGTGATCGCCTCACGCTGAGGTTCTTGCCTAGCCGGACACTGATCTCAGAGGTGTCCGGCCTTGTTGTTTCAGTCGTACCTGCTGTTCATGATCCGGATGTTCCTCGCTGACGGAGGCTTTCGATGACTGCCATTCTTCCCGCTGACATTGATGATGCCGATGTTCCACCTTCTCGCGGCGTCAAGGGCCGACCTATGACCAACCCTCCTGCTCGGCGTGTGAACGCCCCCTGGGCTGATACCGTTTTTGCATTGATGGCGCGTGCGGCCGCCGTGCTGACGCTGGCCTTGCTGATCGGCATCATCGGCTCGCTGGTTGTGGGCGCATGGCCTGCGATCAAGGCCTATGGGATCAGCTTCCTGTGGCGCACGGAGTGGGATCCTGTGCAGGAACAATTTGGCGGCCTGGTGATGATCTACGGCACGCTGATGACCTCGTTCATCGCCCTGTTGATCGCTGTGCCGGTGAGCTTCGGTATCGCCATGTTCCTCACCGAGTTGTCGCCTTCCTGGCTCAAGCGCCCTTTGGGGATCGCGGTGGAACTGCTGGCTGCGGTGCCTTCCATTGTGTACGGTATGTGGGGCTTGTTGGTGTTCGGTCCCTTGCTGGCCACCTATGTCCAGCAGCCTTTGCAGAATGCGACCCAAGGGTTGCCCTACATCGGCGCCTTGTTCAGCGGCCCCCCGGTGGGCATCGGCATCCTGTCGGCCGGCATCATCCTGGCCATCATGATCATCCCCTTTATCGCATCGGTGATGCGCGACGTGTTCGAGGTGACGCCGCCCTTGCTGAAAGAGTCCGCCTATGGCTTGGGTTCCACCACCTGGGAGGTGGTCTGGAAGGTCGTGTTGCCGTACACCAAGACGGGTGTCGTGGGCGGCATCATGCTGGGGCTCGGGCGCGCGCTGGGCGAGACCATGGCCGTGACCTTCGTGATCGGCAACATGAACCAGCTCAATTCGCTGTCGGTATTCGAGGCCGCCAACAGCATCACCTCGGCGCTGGCCAACGAGTTCGCCGAGGCCGGCGAGGGCCTCCACCAGGCTTCACTGATCTACCTGGGCTTGATCCTGTTCTTCATCACGTTCGTGGTGTTGGCTTTCTCGAAAGTCTTGTTGGCCCGTTTGAAGAAGTCTGAAGGAGCGCGAGCA
>JACPOH010000397.1 GCA_016185075.1 Aquabacterium sp.
AAGGTGCCCAGGTGCTTGGCGCGGCGCTTGGCCATCTTCTCGGGATAGGCCTTGAGGACTTCATCAATCAAGGCCTTGTTGGTGGCCTTGCGTTCTTCAACGGTCATGCTCATGGTGTGACTCCGGTCTTTCAATCATTCAGAGGGGGGTGTTCGGAGGGAGGGCCCCCGGCCCCCCTCTTCGCGCTTATGCGGCGAGTTCAGCGGCGGTCTTGCCGACTTGCGATTCGTCGATCGTCTTCATGATCCCGTGCTCCATCAGCAGGTCTTCCAGCTGGTCCATGGTGATGGGGGTGGGGATGGTGCCGTTGCCAGCATTGCCGTGGACCTTCTGGGCCAGCGTGCGGTATTCCTGAGCCTGCTTGGAATCCGGTGCGTACTCCAGCACGGTCATGCGGCGCAGTTCGGCGTGTTGCACGATGTTGTCGCGCGGCACGAAGTGGATCAGCTTGGAGCCCAGCATCTTGGCCAGGGACTCGGCCAGTTCCAGCTCCTTGTCGGTCTGGCGCTCGTTGCACACCAGGCCACCCAGGCGCACACCACCGCTGTTGGCGTACTTCAAGATGCCCTTGGAGATGTTGTTGGCCGCGTACATGGCCATCATCTCGCCCGACATCACGATGTAGATTTCCTGGGCCTTGTTTTCGCGGATGGGCATGGCAAAGCCACCGCACACCACGTCGCCCAGCACGTCGTAGGACACATAGTCCACGCCGTCGTAAGCGCCGTTTTCTTCCAGGAAGTTGATCGAGGTGATCACACCGCGGCCAGCGCAGCCCACCCCGGGCTCAGGGCCACCGGACTCCACGCAACGGATGTCGCGGTAGCCCACCTTCATGACGTCTTCCAGCTCGAGGTCCTCCACCGAACCAGCTTCGGCGGCCAGCGACAGGATGGTGTCCTGGGCCTTCGCGTGCAGGATCAGACGGGTCGAGTCGGCCTTGGGGTCGCAGCCGACGATCAGGATCTTCTGACCCATTTCGGCCAGCGCAGCCAAGGTGTTTTGCGAGGTGGTGGACTTGCCGATGCCACCCTTGCCATAGAAGGCGATCTGTCTCAAAGAAGCCATTTCAGTTCTCCAGAAAATGAGGAAAAAAAGCAGGTTGCGAAGCCGCGACCCTGATGTGCCTTTGGTGCCGATGTCGGTCTTCTTTTGCCGCCACTCACTGGCCAGACATGGTCTGCGCAAGACCTCTATCGCAACTGCTGTGCCACCTGCGCCAAGTGGCTGCAAGTGCTTGATTCAGCTAGAGAAATGAACTTTTTGCGCCGCAAACACGGCCCTCCCGGGCATTGTTTGAAAGCTGACAAAACACCGCATCACGTCGTGAACGACACATGCACGAACGACCTGGTCATACACGCGACAACAGGCTTGCGGACCGGCGTCGTCGTAGGCAATGCGCCTTGAATGGCGGCTTGATGTGCGTGTCTCGGCAGTGTGAGCCGCACTGGTATGCCGATTGCATTGAAGGGTCTTGTTTCAACACGCGCGAACCCCCTTCACACAAGCGTTCGCCTCCATACCTAAGGACTGATCATGAGCGTGACCATCGAGCAAAATCCCATTGAGCAGACGGTGTTCGGCCGACTGGACAAAGGTCGCTATCTGCAGAACCCCGTGTTCAAGGGCATGACGCACAAGCCCTCGCGCTTTGGCTTCCGTGGCGAGCTGGCGCTGCGTTTCTCGGCCCAACTGGCCGATGAAGCGCGGCCACCCGAGTTGACCTGCGACCAGGTCATGGCGGTGGCCAATACGGGCGAAAAGACGCTGCCCTTTTTCACCGGCTACCTGCTGTCTTTCGAGTACCTCAAGGACGTGGCCGAGGTGCTGGGCGATGCGCTGACCGCTGGCGGCAAGTACTTCCTGTTTTGCAACAACATCGACCTGAGCAAGAAATACCAGGTGCCTTACAAGGGCGCGATGTTCTACGTACTGCCCATTGACGAGGGCACGGTGTACAACGAGTTGCTGGAATTGCTCTACCTGGAGCGCAACGACCTCAAAAAGCTGGACACCGCCGGCAAGCTCGACCGCATCGCCGATGCGGCCGCCAAATACGACGTCACCTTCGACACCATCACGTACGCCGAAGGCCTGGCCTTGATGGGGCCGGTGCGCAACCCCAATGAAAATCGCCCGGTCTGACCGGGCGACTGATGGGTGCCAGCACTCAGTTGGCGGGGCGCTGTTCGGGATCAGACCAGAACACGCCCGTCAACAACTCGGGCAAGCGCTCGGGGCCCATGCGGAAGCCGCAAGCCTGTGGGTGCCCGCCGCCTCCCATGGCCTCAGCCAGAGGGATGGCGTTGTAGCTGGACACGGCGCGCAAGCCCACCTTGACGGTGCCGTCCTTGGACACGCTCCACAACAAGGCAAAGCTGCCGCATTCGGCCGACAGCATGTTGCCGACTTCGCTGGTAAACGCGCCAGGGCAGTTCACCATCACGCCCTGCTGGCCATTGAAGGTCACCGGCGAGGCCCCTTGCGCAATGTCCTTGCACAGGTTGAGGAACTTCTCGTTCATCGCCGTGCCGCGTTGACAGAACTCGCGTGTCTGATCGGCCGTGAACGCGGCGATCTCCGCCCAGCGCGGGAACTCGTTGGGCTCCATGTCCAGTGCCGACAAGTAGGCTGCGCTTTCCGGGTAGGCCCAGGTCCACAGGTCACGGTCCTGGATGAAGCGGATCAGATCGGGCACAACCTGCTCAGGGAAGAAGAACTTCCACGACAGCATGGCACCGGACTGCGACATGTCGAAATGCACGGCGCCACAGCGGCACTGGAAGCGCCCGAGCTTGTCGGCTGCGCTCTTGTGGTGGTCCAGCAAGACGAGCTTGGCCGACCGCTCGTCGATGCCCTGCATGATGGCCTCGTCAAACGAGAAATCAAGGATGTAGACAGCCCGGCCTTCCAGCGGCGGCAGCTCGCCCACGTCGTTGATCTTGCCGTGCGTCACCCCCAGGTACTCGCCCTGCCCTTCGAAGTACAACCAGGCGGCCAGCGCGGCGCCAAAGCCGTCGGGGCATTTGCCGTGGTAGATGACCAGCGGGTTGGGATCGGTTTTGGATGGCGAAACTGCCAGACCAGGCAGGGAGGTGAAAAGGCCAGTGCTCACAGCGTAAGGGGCCCTTTGACGAGCCGAATTCATGAAAGCGCCCATGTTAGTGGCTGAAACGCCGATGCGGTCGCTCGCCAAGGCGTGATGGATTCACG
This sequence comes from Aquabacterium sp., assembly GCA_016185075.1. GTDB lineage: Bacteria > Pseudomonadota > Gammaproteobacteria > Burkholderiales > Burkholderiaceae_C > Aquabacterium. Next base: position 3,217 of record JACPOH010000397.1, read on the forward strand.
CATTTCGGTGCGAAGCGCCGTTCTCCCACCAGCCAGGGGGTGGCATCGCGCGAGACAGACAGGCTACGATTCGTTACACGTTTGTTTGAGAAGCCGAACCCCATGTCTCTCCGTCACATTGCCCTGGCCGCCCTGATCGCCTCGTCGCCTGCCTTCGCCGCGCAGAACCTCGTGGTCAATGGGTCCTTGACAGGGCCGATCACCAACAACGGCGTGCCCTCCGGTTGGACGATCTTTGAAGGCACCCCCGACATCATGGACGCCGGCAACAACGTCGGGCTCGTGGGCCAATTGCGTTTCGGTGCCACCCCCACGGCTTCCGCTGACGGCGGCACCTGGGTGGGTCTGGGCGCCTACGGCTCTTACATGGAGCGCTTCGGCCAGACCTTGAACGGCTTGCAGGTTGGTCAGCAGTACACCGTGTCCTGGGAGGCCGGCAACTTCGGCTACACCTACGGCAACATCAGCTACCTGGGCAGCAACGCCATCAGCGTGCTGCTGGACGGCACCACCATCGGCTCCGGCACCGAACTGGCACTGAGCTCCAGCTGGGCCAACCAGTCCCTGACGTTCACGGCGACGGCCAGCAGCCAGCAACTCTCTTTCATGCTGGCCTCTCCTTCGCAGAAGGCATACATGTCCATCGACGGGATCTCGGTGCGCGCCACCACGCCCGTCCCTGAGCCCGGCACCTGGGTGCTGATGGCCCTCGGTCTGTGTGGCCTGGTGGCGGTGAGCCGCCGCCGCGCCTGAAACACCGGAACTACGTCACAAGACTGCCTCATTTCGAGGCAATCCAGGCTGCTTCCCAGGGGAATTACGCCTTACCAAAGGCTTGCCAACAAGCTTATCCACAGCTTGCGGGGATAAGTCGACCGGCCATCACACGCCAGCCTCAGGCATCCTGAGCGCTGGCGTTGTGCTTTGTGCGGCACCTCCTCCGCCCCCTCGCTCGGGGCGATAAGCCATCGATTGCGGCAGAATCCGGCCTTTGTGCAACAGGACATGACCGCGACCGGCACCATATTGACATAACACGCCAAACCGCCATCAGGTAACCGTGAAACCGTTCACGGACCTTATCCAATACCGACCTAATATCGGAACAAAATGCGACACCGGGCGTGCCAAAAATCACGCCAAATCGCTCGTTTTTAAAGAAGCCAGCGCATTGATGGCTTATTTACGCAGGGTTACAGAATGCCACGCGTCGTCACGGTACCGGCCCCTTTGTGTCGATAGACTCGTGGCCATGGTGATGAAACACCTTGTCAGTCACCTAAGCCCCGATATACAGAGTCTCCCAGCCCTGGCAGCTCCGTTCACAGTGCGCACCAGCCTCACGGCCAGACGCCTGTTGGTAGCGGAGTGGAGCCAACAGGCGCCTGCAAATCAGATCGCTTTAGCCCCCGAATCAGGCCTGCTGAAACCGACACAAAGATGACCTCTGAATATCACGTGTTCAACCGATTCGATTAACGCACTCTCACACTTTCAATAACGCCAAATAGGCCCGAAATTTACCGGTATTTGAAAGTTTCTTCCCATTCACGCCCCAGCCGAGAAGTTTGAACATGCCCAAGTCGTCCGCCCCCACCAAGTCATATTCGTCCGACCACCAAACGCTCAAGAGCGTGAGCCTGGCCACCATCACGCTTTGCGCGCTGCTCGGCTCCATGAGCACCCACCACGCGGTGGCGGCCACCGCTGTCGATGGCACCCTCACCCCGACGACGACGACCACCACCACGGGCAGCACCACGGGCACGACCACGGGCACGACCACGGGCACGACCACGGGCACGACCACGGGTACGACCACCGTCAAGACCACCACCACTGGCACCACCACTGGCACCACCACTGGCACCACCACCGGCACCACAACCGGCACCACCACCGGCACCACCACCGGCACCACCACCGGCACCACCACCGGCACCACCACCGGCACCACCACTGGCACCACCACCGGCACCACGACGACGACAACAACAACGACCGCAACGATCACGTCGGTGCCAGCCCCGGCTGTGGTGTCCGTCTGCCAGCCGTCCGGCCTTGGCAAGGATTACCAGGTTGGCCCCAACGCCGGTCAACTGGCCTCGCTGGACCTGGTCCCCTGGGACAAGCTGGTCGCCGGCGACACCGTGCGCATCTTCTACAAGGACACGCCTTACCGCGGCAAGTTCATGATCTCCGGCAACGGCCGCGCTGGCGCGCCCATCCGCGTGTGCGGCGTCAAGAGCGCCACGGGCCAGCGTCCCATCATCGATGGCCAGAACGCCATCAGCCGCCTGAACCTGCCCTACGGCAACATCCTGCATGAAACCCGCAGCGTGATCGTCGTCAAGCAACTGTCGACCGCCGCCTGGACCGCCTTCCCCTCCTACATCCAGATCGACGGCCTGGACATCCGTGGCGCCAACCCGGCCAACACGTTCACGGACTCCAAGGGCACCGTTCGCAAATATGAGGCCTTCGGCGCCTGCATCTGGCTGGATCGCGGCCAGAACATCACCATCGCCGACAACGTCATCCACGACTGCACCAACGGCCTCTACAGCAAGTCGACCAATGATGGTGACTTTGCCGTCACCAAGAACATCCTGATCTCCAACAACCACATCTACGGCAACGGTGTGGTGGGCGATGTGCACCAGCACAACCTGTACATGGAGAGCGTGAACATCACCTACCAGTTCAACCGCATCGAGGGTATGCGCGCCG
>JACPOH010000398.1 GCA_016185075.1 Aquabacterium sp.
CTGGGTAACCCATCAGTGGATCAAGAAGGCCGTGCTGCTGAGCTTCCGCCTCAACGACAACGTGCCCATGGGCGACGGCCCCCTGCAGTTCTACGACAAGGTGCCCACCAAGTACGCCGGCTGGAGCGAAGAACAGCTGCGTGCCTCCGGCGTGCGCGTGGTGCCGCCCGCTGTGGCCCGCCGCGGCAGCTTCCAGGCCAAGAACGTGATCCTGATGCCATCCTATGTGAACGTCGGCGCCTATGTCGATGAAGGCACCATGGTGGACACCTGGGCCACCGTGGGTTCGTGCGCCCAGATCGGCAAGAACGTCCACCTGTCCGGCGGCGTGGGCATCGGTGGCGTGCTGGAGCCCCTGCAGGCCAACCCCACCATCATCGAAGACAACTGCTTCATCGGCGCCCGCTCCGAAGTGGTCGAAGGCGTGATCGTGGAAGAGAACTCGGTGATCTCGATGGGCGTGTACATCGGCCAGTCCACCAAGATCTATGACCGCGCCACCGGCGAAGTCAGCTACGGCCGCATCCCCGCCGGCTCCGTGGTCGTGTCGGGTAACCTGCCTTCGGCCGATGGCAAGTACTCGCTGTACTGCGCCGTGATCGTCAAGCGTGTGGACGCCCAGACCCGCTCCAAGACCAGCATCAACGACCTGCTGCGTGGCGCCTGATCGCGCGTTGACCTGATCCCCTGACAGCATCCGATTCAACCAGGAGCACATTGATGAGCGGTGGCAATCTCGAACGAGTCTTGCGCTTGATGGCCGAGAAGAAGGCGTCCGACGTCTTCCTGTCTGCCCGAACCCCCATCCTCATCAAGCTCCATGGTCAGATCATGCAGTTGACGGATCAGGTGCTGAGCCCGTCTCAGCCGCGCCAGTTGCTGTCGGAGATGATCTCATCGACACAGATGGAAGAGCTGGACGAGACGGGCGAATTGAACCTGGGCATCACCATCCCCGGTGTGGCCATCTTCCGTTTGAGCGCGTTCAAGCAACGTGGGTCGGTGGCGGCCGTGTTCCGCTACATCCCGTCCGACATCCCGCCGCTGGACTCGCTCAACGTGCCCGATGTGCTGGGCAACCTGGTGCTGGAGAAGCGCGGCCTGATCCTGTTGGCCGGCGCAACGGGCGCGGGCAAGAGCACCACGCTGGCCGCCATGCTGGAGCACCGCAACCAGCGCATGACCGGTCACATCCTCACCATTGAAGACCCGCTGGAATTCCTGTTCACCAACAAGAAGTCCATCGTCAACCAGCGTGAAGTGGGCCGCGACACGCAATCGCTGCAAGTCGGCCTGAAGAACGCCCTGCGCCAGGCACCTGACTGCATCCTGATCGGCGAAATCCGGGACCGCGAAACCATGACGGCGGCCATTTCGTATGCACTGTCGGGCCACCTGGTGCTGTCCACCCTGCACGCGAACAACAGCTACCACGCATTGGGCCGTATCCTGTCTTTTTACACGCCTGAAGCCCGCCCGGCTTTGCTGAGCGACCTGGCCTCTGGCCTCAAGGCCATCGTGTCGCAGCGCCTGCTCAAATCCACCACCGGTGGCCGCGTGCCCGCCGTGGAAGTGCTGCTCAACACGCAACTGGTGTCCGAGATGATCGTCAAGGGCGACTTCAACGGCGTGAAGGAAGCGCTGGAGAAGTCCATGGCAGAAGGCTCACAGAGCTACGA
>JACPOH010000410.1 GCA_016185075.1 Aquabacterium sp.
ACCGCCTGCAAGGCTGTGAACCTCAACGTGCCGCTGGTGGTGCGCATGAAGGGCACCAACGAAGACCTGGGCAAGAAGATGCTGGCCGACTCCGGTCTGCCCATCATCGCCGCCGACACCATGGCCGAAGCCGCAACGAAGATCGTTGCCGCCGTGGCCTGATGACCCACCCCCGAAGCGCCTGCGGCGCTCCCCCTCAAGGGGGCGTCGCCAGCAGCCCGGCAAAGCCGGTTCTGCGGCGCCCGCTGGGTTCCATATCTTCGAGCTAGGTACCAATCATGAGCATTTACATCAACAAAGACACCAAGGTCATCACCCAAGGCATCACGGGCAAGACCGGTCAGTTCCACACCCTGGGTTGCCAGGCCTATGCCAACGGCAAGAATTGCTTCGTCGCCGGCGTGAACCCCAAGAAGGCGGGCGAGAAGTTCTCGGACATCCCCATCTACGCCTCCGTCAAGGAAGCCGCCACGCAAACCGGCGCCACCGTGTCGGTGATCTACGTGCCGCCCGCCGGTGCCGCTGACGCCATCTGGGAAGCCGTCGAGGCCGATCTGGATCTGGTCATCGCCATCACCGAAGGCATCCCCGTGCGCGACATGCTGATGGTGCGCAACAAGATGAAGGCCAAGGAAGCCGCCGGCGGCAAGAAGACCTTGCTGCTGGGCCCGAACTGCCCGGGTCTCATCACGCCGGAAGAGATCAAGATCGGCATCATGCCCGGCCACATCCACCGCAAGGGCCGCATCGGCGTGGTGTCCCGCTCGGGCACGCTGACGTATGAAGCCGTGGCGCAACTCACCGAACTCGGCCTGGGTCAATCCAGCGCCGTGGGCATCGGTGGCGACCCGATCAATGGCTTGAAGCACATTGACGTGATGAAGGCCTTCAACGACGACCCCGAAACCGACGCCGTCATCATGATCGGCGAGATCGGTGGCCCGGACGAAGCGGAAGCTGCCCAATGGTGCAAGGCCAACATGAAGAAGCCCATCGTCGGTTTCATCGCGGGTGTCACCGCGCCTCCGGGCAAGCGCATGGGCCATGCCGGCGCGCTGATCTCGGGCGGTGCCGACACGGCCGACGCCAAGCTCGCCATCATGGAAGAGTGTGGCTTCAAGGTGACGCGCAACCCGTCCGAGATGGGCCGCATCCTGAAGTCGCTCATCTGACAATCTTGCAGAGTCTGTGCATTCCTGGGTGACGCGTCCGGGAATCAAGGTCCATCAGCCCCTACACTCAGGGGCTGATTCATTTTTGTAGCGACATGGAAGCATTGATGCACCCGGAGTTCTGGCTCGCCGTTGGCCAGATCGTGATGATCGACATCCTCTTGGGGGGCGACAACGCGGTGGTCATTGCCCTGGCGTGCCGCAACCTGCCACCCGAGTTGCGCACCAAGGGCATCGTCTGGGGCACGGCCGGCGCCATCGCGCTGCGCGTGGTGCTGATCTTCTTCGCCATGTCCCTGCTCAAGCTGCCCTACCTCAAGCTGGTTGGCGCGGTCCTGTTGCTGTGGATCGGCATCAAACTGCTTGTGCCTGAGGACGATGACCACGGCAACCTGCAGGCCAGCGACCGCCTGCTGGGGGCCATCAAGACGATCATCGTGGCTGACTTCGTGATGAGTGTGGACAACGTCATCGGCATCGCCGGTGCGGCGCAGGGCGCAGGCCACGAAGGTCATCAGATGCCCTTGGTGATCTTTGGCTTGCTGGTGAGCATTCCCATCATCGTCTGGGGCTCCACCCTGGTGCTCAAGCTGATGGACCGCTTCCCCATCATCATCACGGCGGGCGGCATGCTGCTGGGCTGGATCGCCGGCACGCTGGCGGTGGGGGACCCGGTGGCGGCGCCCTACGTGCCGGACGCGGCTTCCACCCGATACTTCGCCGGAGCCTTGGGTGCGATGCTGGTTCTGGTGGTGGGCACCGTGCTGGCGCGGCGAGCCGATCACGCGGGAGCTTGAGTCCGATGCAGTCCGTCTTGCTTGCCTTCATCCTGGCGCTGCTGGTGTTGATTGGCGGCGGGCTGCTGCTGTGGCTGCTTCGTCAGCGCCGCCAGGTGCCGTTGGCGCGCAACGGGTTCGTGCACACCCGTCCCATCTTCGCCGATACCGATCCGGTCACCGGCGCGAGCCCCAAGGCGAAGGCGTCAGAGCAGGGGCTGGCTGACCTCGACGACGATGCTGGCCCGGAGACGGTGCTGTCCTACCTGGACACGCCGCAGAACTCGGCGTTCCAGTCCCAGTTCTCCAACAGCATGCCCTCGTTGTTTCATGAGGACTTTGCCGCCAGCACGCTGCCGCAGGCGCTGCTGAACCTGGGGCCGAACACCCCCAGCGAGCAGATGGGCGTGCAGCGCATCCAGCGCGCCATGCAGGCCCTCGGCGACGGGCCGGTCGACCAGGCCTGGCAGACCATGCAGGGCTTCTTCCCCGATGCGGGCAATCGCCACGCCGCCCTGGAAACCCTCGAACGCATCGCCGTGGCCTTCGAGAGCGAGGCCCGCTACGACTGCGCCCGAGATGTCTACGAGCACATTGCCGACATTGATCCCCAATGGCATCAGGTCAAGGTGAGGCTGATGCGTGCCCGCGGCCTGGCCCAGGTGGCTACCGCCAACGCCTGGGGCACCGTGCCCGCCCGGCCTGTGCCGCAAGCCGCACAGGGCCAGATGGGCAAATACCTGGTCGAAAAGCAGATTGGCAAGGGTGCCATGGGCGCGGTCTACCTGGGCTATGACCCGGCCACCGACCGCAAGGTGGCGCTCAAGACCATGGCGCTGGCCCAGGAGTTCAGTGGCGCCGAACTGGCCGATGCCCGCAACCGCTTTCTCCGCGAGGCCGAGATGGCGGGGCGCCTTCAGCACCCGGACATCGTCAGCATCCTGGACGCCGGTGAGCAGGATGGCGTGGCCTACATCGCCATGGAGCTGGTCGAGGGGCAGGACATGAGCCACTACGCCCACCCCGACCGCCTGCTGCCGCTCAACCAGTTGCTGCCCATCATGGCGCGGGTCGCCGACGCGCTGGCGTATGCGCACACCCGTGGCGTGACCCATCGCGACATCAAGCCCGCCAACATCATGATTGACCTGGCGCGGGGCACGGTGAAGGTCATGGACTTCGGCGTGGCGCGCGTGGCCGATGCGACCCGCACCCGCACGGGCGTGGTGCTGGGGACGCCCACCTTCATGTCGCCCGAGCAGTTGTCCGGCCAGACGATCGATGGACGCAGCGACCTCTACTCGCTCGGCGTGGCCCTGTTCCAGCTGCTGACCGGCCAGTTGCCTTACCGCAACGACTCCATGGCCGCCCTGATGCGGGCCATTGGTCGTGAAACAGCACCCAATGTGTGCAGCATCAGGCCGGATTTACCCGCTGCCCTGGGTGATATCGTGGCCCTGGCGCTCGAAAAGCACCCCAGTACACGCTACGCCACGGGCCAGCAGATGGCAGAGGATTTGCGTGCGGTGGCCCAAACCCTGCAAGGCGTGGACCTGGACCTGGGGTGAAGCCCGTCGACCACGCCCTAGCCGACATCCCTATCCTCCCACCATGAAAACACAGCGACAATCCCGCCATGGACTTTGAGTTCTTTAGTCAGACCGACACCGGGCGGGTGCGATCCAACAACGAAGACGCCATCGCCGTGGACGACACTTGCGGCGTGGCGGTGCTGGCCGACGGCATGGGTGGCTACGCGGCCGGTGAAGTTGCCAGTGGCATGGCCTGCGATTTCATCCGCAGCGAACTCGGCCGCTGGTTGCGCGAAGCGGCCAGCAATGCCAGTGATGGCGACGTCAAACGCGCCATGGACATTTGCGTCGACAACGCCAACCGGGCGATTTTCGGGGCCGCCAATTCCAACCCGACGTATGCAGGCATGGGCACGACCCTGGTTCTGGCGGTTTTCCGGTCAGGGCGCCTGTTATTGGGACATATTGGCGATTCCCGTGCCTACCGCTGGCGCGATGGTCAGCTGCAGCAGATCACAAAAGACCATTCGTTACTGCAAGAGCAGATCGATGCTGGCATCCTTACGCCGGAGCAGGCTCAGTTTGCCGCCAACAAGAACCTGGTGACCCGGGCTCTGGGGGTGGAGGATCTGGTCCTGATGGAAACGCATCTGCACGATATCCAATCCGGCGACGTTTACCTGATGTGCTCGGACGGGCTGTCCGATATGCTGCGGGATCAGCAAATCGCCGACGTCATGGCGGCCCACACCAGCTTGCCTGAAATGGGCGAGGCACTGGTCGCGGCAGCCAATGACGCGGGTGGCCGGGATAATATTGCCGTCGTGCTGGTGCGTGCACAGGGAGCAGCCGATCCGGCGCCGAGGTCCTGGTGGCCCTTCAAGCGCTTGACTGGTTCAAATTAAACGCCAAATAGAGATCAATACCCGAGAGGTTCCGAATGGGAAAACTGGTCGTCTCGCTAGACGGGGTCGTCATCAAAGAAGTCCAAATCACCAAGGACAAAACCTCGCTTGGGCGCCGCCCATATAACGACATCGTGATCGACAACCTCGCGGTCAGCGGCGAGCACGCCGTGCTGCAACTGGTGGGCAACGATGTCTTCATCGAAGATCTCAACAGCACCAACGGCACCTACATCAACGGCAAGGCCGTCAAGAAACAGCTGCTGCAGCACAACGACACGGTCGAGATCGGCAAGTACAAGATCAAGTACCTGGTCGAAGAAGGCTCCGATTACGAAAAGACCATGATCATGCGCCCGGGCACCCCGCTGCCCACCGCCATGTCGTCCGTCCAGGGCGGCATGAGCGTAGGCGGTGGGGCGGCGCCTTCGGTGCCGCAAGCGGCCTTTGGCAGCACCATGGGCGCGGCCACCCTGGGGGGCTCCGGCTTCGGCGGGTTGGGTGCGCAGTCGCCCGCCTCGATCAAGGTGCTCAATGGCGCCGCGGCTGGCCGGGAAGTCGCCCTGACCAAGGTGGTGACCACCGTGGGCAAGCCCGGCGTGCAGGTGGCCTCCATCACCAAGCGCCCTGGCGGGTATGTGTTCGCCCACGTGGAAGGCGGCGCACGCCCCACCGTGAACGGCACGCCCGTGGCGGCTGACCCCGTGCACCTCAAGAATGGTGACGTGATCGAGCTGGCCGGCACGCAAATGCAGTTTGTGCAGGCCTGATCAGGTGGGCTGCCAGTCAGGAGCCCGGTCATGATCCGCGTCTTGGGTTGTTCCGGGTCGATCGCGGCGCGCTGCCACACCACGGCCTTCCTGGTGGACGACGACATCCTGCTGGATGCGGGCAGCGGGGTGGGCGAGCTGCGGCTGGATGAGCTGGCGCGCATCGACCACATCCTGCTGAGCCACAGCCACCTGGACCACATCCTCAGCATCCCCTTGCTGGCCGACAGCGTGATGAAGCTGCGCGCGGGCCCGCATGGCAGCATGAACGATCTGCGCCCCATCCATGTCCATGCCTTGCCTGAGACGCTGGAGGCCATGCGCCGCCATATCTTCAATGGCGTGATCTGGCCGGACTTCACGCGCCTGCCCAGTGCGGCCCGCCCGATCCTGGTCTTTCATGAGCTGGCCGCAGGCCAGGTGTTGACCTTTCCGGCGCGCGGCGGCATGGCCGATCGCCAGATCCACGTGCTGCCCGCGGCGCACACCGTGCCAGGCGTGGGGTTTGGCGTGGACACGCCGCAAGGCTGGTGGGTGTTTTCAGGCGATACCGGCCCCAACCCGGCGCTGTGGAAAGCGCTGAATGGCCAGCGTATCGCGCAATTGGTCATCGAAACGGCTTTCGGTGACGAAGAGGCTCACCTCGCGACCATCAGCGGCCACCTCTCGCCGCAGAGCCTGGCCAAGGAGCTGGCGCAGCTGGACGGCGAGGTCAGTGTCTACATCACCCATCCCAAGCCGGGCGAGGTGCCTTCGGTGCTGGCCCAGATCCGCGCGCTGGACACCCGGCACCGCATCGAGCCGCTGCGTGAGGGGCAGCGGTTCAATGTGGCCGTCGAGGACTGACTTGCTGACACCGGCGTCTGCCTGCGCTGATGTGAAAGGCTACACGCCCTGAAACAGGCAATCCAGTGCTGATGCGATTTCAAAGGCGCGATCTTGCACGTTCTGAACCTGATCTTTCAGCATCTTGCTGGGCACGGCAGCCATGAACTGCGTGGCCATGACAAATCTACTCCCGGCGATGTTGAAGACCGGATTCAGGGTTTGGGCTGGCGTGGGGGCCTGGTCGATGGGCAACAAGGGCACCACCACTCGTGTGTTGAGAT
>JACPOH010000411.1 GCA_016185075.1 Aquabacterium sp.
ACCGCGCTGATCTGCGGCCGAAAAGACCTGCCCCGTGTCGGCCGCGCCGTCAACAAGGACGCCTACACCACCTTGCTGGGCCTGATCAGCCACGAGTACTTTCACACCTGGAACGTGAAGCGGCTCAAGCCCATCGAGTTCGCGCCCTACGACTACACAAAGGAGAACCACACCCGCATGCTGTGGTTCTTCGAAGGCTTCACCTCGTATTACGACGACCAGTTCCTGTTGCGCACGGGCCTGATCGACGCGGCCACCTACCTCAAGCTACTGAGCAAGACCGTCAACCAGGTGCTGACCACGCCAGGCCGTCTGAGCTACAGCGTGGGCCAGGCCAGCTTCGACGCCTGGACGCGTTACTACCGCCCCGACGAAAACACGGCCAACGCCACGGTGAGCTACTACACCAAGGGCTCGCTGGTCGCGCTGGCGCTGGATCTGGCCCTGCGGGAGCTGCCCGCCTCCGGCAAGGCCCTGCCCTCGCTGGACGGCGTCATGCAGCGCCTGTGGCAACTGGGCCGGCCCATCACGAAAGCCGATGTCGCCCAGGCGCTGGCTGACGAGGCGGGCCGCTACCCGCAGATGCTGCCCGTCAAGGCTGGCACACCGGTGCTTGAAGCCTGGCAGACGCTGCTGGACCAATGGACGGAGGGCTGCGACGAGTTGCCGCTGCAGCACCTGCTGGACCGTCTGGGCGTAGCCTGGAGCAGCAAGGCCGCGCCCCTGCCGCAGCAATGGGGCATGCGCGTTCAGGACAACAGCGGTGCAGCCAAGGTGCAAGCCGTCATGCGCGGTGGCCTGGCCGAACAGATCGGCCTGAGTGCCGGCGACGAGTTGCTCGCTCTGGACGGCTGGCGAGTCAGGAAGACGGACGACCTGGCTGCATGGCATGACGCCCAACGTGCCCAGGCCTTGCTGGTCAACCGGGACCAGCGCATCCTGACCTTGACCATCCCGGCCCTGAACCCTGCGCCAGCCAAATCGGCCAAACCGTCGCGCGTCACCGCCGCGGCACCATCTGCCACCGACATCGTGACCCTGGCCTTGTCCGATGTCAGCACAGCCCCTGACAAACTGGCTCGGCGACAGGCATGGCTGCAGGCGTGACGAAGCAGGCCACAGGCTGGCGAGCACCGCAACACCGGCTCGCCCTGATCGCCCTGACGGTGGGCGTGGTCGTGGCCCACCTGTGGGTGACGCACGAGGTCTCGTCGCGCATGCAGGAGCTCGCGCCCCCCGAGTTGACCATCAAGCGCATGGAGGCGACCTACGTCACCGAAGTCTCGCTGAGTGCCCCGCCGGTTGCGGCCGCTGCCTTGCCTCCTCCCGCTCAGACCGCGCCGACGGCCCCTGTGCCCGCCAAAAAACGCAAGGCCAAGCCCGCCAAGGCGGCCTCGGCACCGGAAGAGGACACCAGGCTGGCCCACGCAGACGAGGCCGCCAGCGCCGCGTCGGCAACGGCATCCATGCCAGAGGCGGCCCTGCCCCCAGCCTGGAAGGAGTCGGCTCCGAAAGGCCCCGCGCCGGACCCGGCATACGCGCAGGAAACCCCTTCGACGCCTGCCGGCCCGACCTTTGTCTGGCCCAAGGCCACCCGGGTCAACTACAAGCTCGAAGGCTATTTCCGCGGGCCCTTCTATGGCACCGCGTCGGTCGAGTGGGTTCGCCAGGAAGCACGCTACCAGGTTCGGCTGGATGCCAATGTGCCCGTGCTGGGCAGCATGAGCATGATCAGCGAGGGCCTGATCCGGCGTGATGGCCTGTCACCCGAGCGTTACGAGAGCGTCAACAAGGTCGCCCTGCGTGCCCCGAAGATCAACGTCGTCAGCTTCGAGGACAGCGAGGTGGTGCTGGGCACAGGCGAGCGCGTGCCACGCGCACCGAACATGCAGGACCCGGTCAGCCTGCTCATCCACCTGGCCTATCAGTTCATCTCCAGGCCGCAACTGCTCAAGCCTGGCAACACGGTCGAACTGCCGCTGGCCTACGGCAAGAAGGCCGAAACCCTGGCCTTTGACGTGATGGAGGAGGATGTCCAGCACACCGACATCGGCGACATCCCAGCATTGCGCGTCAAGCCCAGGCGCACCAGCCCGGAGAAAGGCGACCTGGTGGGCGAAACCTGGTTTGCGCCCACGCTGCAGTACCTGCCGATCCGCATTCTGACCAAGGCCGGCGAAGTCACGCTGGACATGAAGATGGAAGGCGCACCGCAGCAAACGCCAGGCGATGCACCAGACAAGCCCTGAACGCAGGGCCCGTCAGATCAGCCGCCCGTCTTGGCCATGGCGCGGCTCAGGCGCTGCTCGATGACGGCAGCCGAGGCGGCAGAGGCCAGGCGCGAGCCATCTTCAAAGAACATGGCGGGGGTGCCCTGTACGCGCAATTTTTGAGACAAGGCCGCGTTGCGTTGCGCCGGTGACGCGCACATGCCAAACGCCTTGGCCGGTGCTGCACCATTGAGCATCCAGTCGCGCCAGGCTTGCGTGCGATCCTTGACGCACCAGATGTTGTCCACCTTGGCTCTGGAGTCCTCGCCCAGGATGGGGATCATGAAGGTGTAGACCGTCACGTCCTTGATCTGCTGAAGCTCCTTTTCAAGGTGCTTGCAGTAGCCGCAGTTCGGATCAGCAAACACCACCAGGCGACGCTTGCCGGAACCGTTCTTCCACACAATCGCATCCTTGAACGGCAGGCTGGCGAAATCCACCTTGTTGATCTCGTCCAGGCGCTCCTCGGTCAGGTTGCGCTGAGACTTGACCTCGAGCAACTGCCCTTCGATCACGTAGTCACCGTTGGCATCGGTGTAGACCACCTGGTTGCCCACCCTGACTTCGATCAGGCCCGGCACGGGGGTGGTGCGAGCCGACTCGACAGGCGGCAGGTCCGCGATGCGCGACAGCTTGAGCTTGAGCGCGGCCAGTTGGCCAGCGTTGAGCTCACCTGATTGGGCCTGGGCCACAGGGCCCAGCGTGAGCACCAGACAGGCCAGCGCCAAACTACGAATTCTGGAAAACATCCTCAGTCCTTTGATGTGAAAACAAGCCCGACAGGCACAGCCCTCAGGCGTCGAGCGCCTTGCCGATCAACCAACTCTTGACGGGACCCAGGCTTTGCACCAGCGACATGCCCGCATTGCGCACGTCTTTCATGGGCGTGCGCTGATCGGCAAACAGGTGCAACAAACCATCGGTCAACCCCGCCATGGCCTTGGTGGGCCACTCGCGCTGGCGGGCGTAACGACGCAAGGTTCGCTCGTCACCAGGCGTTCGCCAGGGCTCGGCCGAGCGGGCCTGCTTGAGCACCTGCACCAGCGTATCGACATCGGCCAGCCCCAGGTTGAGCCCTTGTCCGGCCAGAGGGTGCACCTGGTGCGCGGCATCGCCCAACAGCACCCAACCCGGCCCCGTCCAGCGGCTAGCTTGCGCCAAAGCCAGAGGCCATGCTGCCACCGGGGATGTCAGGCTCAGCGCACCGACCTTGGCTGGCGCGGAAGGGTCCGACTGGAGGATCGCATCCTGCAATTCGCACTCGAACTCGGTGGGGCTCAGGGCCAGCAAGTGCTCCGCACGCGCCTTGGGCACGGACCAGACCAGCCCATAAGAGGCTTGTGGATCAGGCTGATTGAAAGGCAACAAGGCCAGGATGTCAGGCGAGCGGAACCACTGGCGGGCCACACTGTGGTGAACCTGTGTGGCCTTCAGGCGGGCGGCCACGCCCCAATGGCCATACTCCTGCCGCGCGAAGCTGACGCCCAGCGCCGCGCGCGTGCTGGAATGCTTGCCTTCGCAAATGGCCAGCAGCGAGGCCTCGACAGGCGCCCCTTGTTCACTCACCGGGGGAACGACCGCGACCCGTGGGGCAAACCGCAGGGCCTCGCCCAGCAGGCGCTCCAGTTCGGCGGCATCCACGATCCAGGCCAGCTCCCTCACGCATTGCTGCCAGGCTGAAAACGACAAGGCACCGCCGCCGTCACCGCGCACGTCCATCTCGACCACAGGCGAGGAGAAGGCCTGCAGGGCGGGCCACACGCGCAGACGCTCCAGCAGCTTGATGGCCCGCGCATTGAGCGCATAGGTGCGCACATCTGGCGCAGCAGGTTTGGCCGAGTCGGGCGACCGCGCCCAGGCCACTTTCCAGCCATCGGCCGACAAGGCCAGCGCCAGGCTCATGGCCACTGCACCGGAACCGCTGACGCACACATCAAAACCAGCCATAACCTTGAGAAACCAAATCGAACGTCAAACTGTGCGCCCCATGTCAAAAACGAGGCGCGTTTCCAGTAATCTAACGTGGAATTCTTAAATCAAATGGAAAGCAGGGAGCAAATGGCAGTAAACCGCCTGTGGAGGGCTGCTTTGGGTCAACCACTTGCCACCTCGGCCGAACCAAACAACACCGGCCACACCCGCTACCTTTCGCTGATCGAGCGCAAGACGGCTTTGCGCATCTACCTCATTGCCGCGGTGGCGGCCCTGGTGCTGTGGGGCTGCGAGCTGTACACGCACGTGATCGCACCGCATGACCGCTGGGCCCAACCCGCGCTGGCGTTGTTGATGCTGTGGCTGTACCGCACCCTGGAGCGCAACCCGGACTCCCTGGTGGCGACGCAGCGCATCGCGGCTGGTGGCCTGGGCGCGTACTTCATGGTCAGCACGCTGTCTGCCCTGTTTTTCAACCGGCAAACGGTGTCGCCCTACTGGGTGGCCAACAACTTCCAGTGGATGCCGGTGGTGTCGCTCCTGCTGCACCTGACCTTTCCGTGGCGCTGGGCCGTTCGCCTGTCGCTGGGCATGCTGGCGATGGTGGCCCTGCCCGCCATCTGGCTGGAGCTTGTTGGCGCCGACCGAAAACTGAGCCACTTTTAAGGTGTGTGCCGATCTAAAACTGAGCCAGGTGTTCAACCTACCCTGCTGCTTTTTGATGCAGCGGGGTTCGAGGAGTGATCACCATG